>JAIRLB010000013.1 GCA_031259745.1 Rickettsiales bacterium
AATTGTCAATATCTATTTACTCTATAAAAAACCGCGGCCCCGCCGCGTTTTTGAAACTTTAAGCATTAGAAATCACTTTCAAACATCAAACTTTTTTACATCTGGATTACTTCCTCTTGCCGCTCCATCGCTTCGCATTCGAATATATAATTGGTATCGTCTATCACGGCTGAAGCCACCGCGGCTACTACAACTATTGCGGCGGCGACTATGGTTCCGATCGGAAATGCGGTGGCAATCGCGCCGCAAAGCGCCCCTGCGCCAGCCCCTGCGGCCGCACTGGCCGCAACCCAAGCAATTTGGCTGCCGACGCTTGGTTGATCCGAATTCGCCGCGCTTATTCCGGCACCCACAACCGCCCCCGCGGCGGCTGCGCCTTTTACAATATTTGCCATACGCGCAGCGCTGGCTACTTTTGCAGTGGCATTGGCGGCTTTCGCGGCAGTCGTTACTTCTTTTAATGTATCTCCCGCTTTAACGACATCGCTTAATGACTCTAATACATTTACTGCTTTTGACGTACCTTGAAATGTTGTGGACAAATTACTAGGATTAAAACTCATAAAACTGGGGGTGTTAATAGTTGCATCGGCAATACCTTTAAGATTGTTTAAATTGTCGGTGGCGTCTGCTACCTTTTTCGTGCCATCCGCAACGACCGCCGCTTCTTTGGCCGAATTTGCAACAGCGCCAATTCCCGCAGTGACTGCGCCAATCGCGCATGATATCGCGATGCTTTTCAGCATCTGCTTTAATCCCTGACCGGTTCCGTCTCCATGTACTTCCTTGGCTGTACATATTGTCGAATCCGTTGTTATCCTGCATTCGCGTGTCTCGCGTGAGAATATTGCGCTGACATAATATTCCACGGATACTCCGCCGGCCTGCTTTTTGTTTGTGATTTTTTGTCCGGCCAGTTTTGATATTTCTTCGGTTGACACGGTGTCGGCGACAATCTCGGCCAGTGCAAAGAGATTGTCGGGGCCCTGGCCTCCGCGCGCCTTGATCGTTTCAAAGTTTGATTCATTATCCACCATCCCCATTGCGGCCATCTGCTGGTCAGCCTGAATCGGCATGGCATAGCATGAATATTCAGCATTCATTATGTCGGCTTCGCGTATGATTTCCTGCTTTATTTCCATATATTTGCGGGCATAGTTCATCGATGCTTTGGCACGGGCCGCATTGGCGATTATCGGCAGATATTTGTCCATCATATGCGGGAATCGCGCCTGGGTCTGACCGGTGCGCCCGCGTATTTGGCTCATCTCGCGCCCGTTTATGCAATAAGACAATTCAGGATCGCTGGATTTTATCAGCTCTATTGTCTTTGATATTTCGGCATTGACATCAGCCAGCGCATTTTGCACCCTGTCGCGCGCACCGTATTCAGCCCGCGTGGCACGCACATTGTCCATATAATCTTCAATCAACAATTGTCCGCCGCGCCAACCGACCATAGTCCAATTCAACAGGCCCGATATCTTTACGACATTGCCGGATTTGTCGCGCGCCAAACTGGATGTCCCCAGGTCGGAATCGGTATCAAACGCGTTGCAACCGTTGGTACTGCCGCATACTTCTAGCATTTTATTTTCAGCCAGCTCCATGCATTTGTCCAACGCGGCATTATCGATTCCCAGATATATTCCCTGAATCATTTTATCCAGGTCCGAAAATGAAAAGCTGGGATTATTCGCCTTGCACACGACCAGCTTGTCAACGGGGCACATTTCATGCAGCGATTCATAGTCCAATCCTATGCATGCCAGCCAGTCGTCGCCGCATCGGTCTTCGGACGTCAGGCATTGCTTGACTTCATCCGTGCAGGCATCAACCCGCATCGCTGCCAGGCGGTTTTTGACGAAATCCCAAATTCGCGGTTCAATCGCAATGCACGGATCCAACTGCACTTTGCAGAATGACTGCGCCATTTCAGGCCGCGACAGGCATGAATCCATTGTATCGACGCCTTTGCCTTCGATATCGTCGCGGCAAGCCTTTACGATGCAGTCGGAAATATTCGCCAAGCATTGCATGCGCGGAATGGAATCAGCGGCATGTTCGGCGGCTGCGATCTGTTCCTTAAATGCGTTGATGAACGCTGGCGCGACTTGCGATGCAACATCTTGGCATTGCTTTTGAACATATTCGCATTTCAACAGATTTATATCCAGCCGTTCGACAGTGCCAGTTGAAAAGCCTTTTTCCGTCACATTACCTGATGAAACGCAGTTCTCCCAATTTTTTCCGCATACGTCCGGCCCGGTCATGCATTTATGCGTTTCCAGAATACAGCCGCCCAAGTCAAGCTTGTTCTGACTCTGCATGACATCGCGGGCGGCCGTGCGCGCAGAGCGCGATGATTGGTACTGCACTTCTTTGGATTTTTTTTCAGCTTCAGCCACGGAATTTGAGAATGCAGCGCAGTCGGACTTGATTTGCTGGGTGTAAAGCATGCCCAGCATTTGAGTATGCGGCGAACAATCAACGGGAAGAGTTTTTTTGCATAACTCGTCTGCTGCCGAATATTTCCGCGCGCCCGCCAGACAGGATACGCTGCCGTCGCATTCAGGCGCGGTCTCTTCTTCTTTTTCGGCAAACATCGTCATCAGGGCCGCACTGCGGCCGCTGCTGCGTTCGGTCGTCTGCCGCACATGCGAAGTTTCGCCGGATTCCAGTATCTTTATTGTTTCGCGCGACTGCCGCTCAACCGCAGCGGTTTTTGAAGAAATATTATCGAGAGTCTTTTGCAGCTTGGTCGCTTCATTGCTGCACACGCAGCGCCCGCTGCCGGTATTATCGATCATGCAGAATTGATCCATGCAGCCGTTATATGTTTCCGAGCATTCATTGGGTACAATGCCGCCGACGTTTCTCTGCGTTATGGCTGTGCCGGATTGAATCGCATTTGACGGCTGGGAAATCCCGCTACGAGCGACGATAGCAGCCGGGGCCTCTTTTACTACCCCCGAAAAAGCGAGCACAAAAGTAATAAAAACGCGTAAAAATCTCATATCCGAATATTATCATTTTTTTATTTTTGTTGCAAACGGTCTTTAATTATCTATAATTGAAAAGTTGGAGAAGAGATTATTCATTTTTACATTTTGACGCCAGAATGTAAAGACGAATGATTTTTCTCCGCACATAAGCTGAACGGCAATATGCTGTTTGTTAGTTATATCAATAATAAATGGAGAAAAATTATGTTATTTGGTATGTTTAAGAAAGGTGAAACAGAACACCTGAACAATCCGGTTGTGGTTGAAATTCAGTATGGCGATGAAACTTTGCGCTTGGAAACGGGGCGTTTTGCAAAACAAGCGAACGGCTCGGTCATGGTAACATTGGGTGGAACGATGGTTTTGGCGACAGCCGTTGGTGAGAAAACCGCGGTTGATGGCCAGAATTTCTTTCCATTGACGGTCGATTATCAAGAAAAATTCGCGTCCGCTGGCCGCATTCCTGGGTCGCGCGATCGCCGCGAGGGCCGTTCTTCCATATCTGAGACTTTGATTTCACGCCTGATTGACCGCCCAATTCGTCCCTTGTTCCCCGAAACATTCAAGAACAAGGTCCAGGTTGTGGCACAGGTCTTTTCATACGACAAAAAAAATCAGCCGGACGTTTTGGCAATGATTGCATCTTCTGCCGCGCTGGCAATTTCCGACATTCCGTTCCTGGGACCGATTGGCGCCGCACGTGTCGGTTATGCGGATGGAAAATACATCTTGAATCCGTCAGCCAAAGAAATAGAGGAATCAGAAATGGACTTGGTTGTCGCAGCGACCAAGGATGGCGTCATGATGGTTGAATCCGAAATTGGCGAATTGGATGAAAAAACAACTTTGGGTGCCGTAAAGTTTGGCTTTGATGCGCAGCAATCCGTTATTAAGGCTATTAACGAATTGGTTGAAAAAGTTGGTAAGGAACACTGGCTTGTTCCCGAAAAATCTCGTGAATATATCGCAATGGAACAAGATTTCGAACAGTACGCCGGAGATATCGAAAACGCGCTGGTCATCAAAGAAAAATTGACTCGGTTGGAAACTTTATCTGAAATCGCGACTAAGGCCACGGCGCGCATTCCGGGATTGCTGCCAGATAGCGCGACGGCCGCTGGCACTTTGAATTCATGGGCTGCGGAAATTATTGATGGCCTGACCGCGCGCATCATGCGCAAAAACATCCTGGCTGGCAAGCCGCGCATTGACGGGCGCGATAACAAGACGGTTCGCCCGATTGAAATCGAGCTGGGCGTTTTGCCGCGCGCGCACGGAAGCGCTTTGTTTACACGCGGCGAAACCCAAGCATTGGTTTCGATGACTTTGGGCGGCGGCAAGGATGCTTTGCCAATAGAATCCATAGACGGCGCATCAGAACAGGGATTTTTCCTGAATTATAACTTTCCCGGATATTCCGTGGGCGAGGCAAAACCAATGCGTGCGCCGGGCCGCCGTGAAATCGGCCATGGCAATCTGGCATTACGCGCCCTGAACCCCATGATGCCGTCTCGCGAAGAATTCGACTATGTCGTCCGCATCGTATCCGACATTTTGGAATCCAACGGTTCTTCTTCCATGGCGACAACATGCGGTGGCTGTTTGGCCATGATGGACGGCGGTGTTCCGGTAAAGCGTCCGGTCGCCGGTATTGCTATGGGATTGATAAAAGAAGGCGATAATTATGCTGTTTTAACTGATATCCTGGGCGACGAAGACCACTTGGGCGATATGGACTTTAAGGTAACTGGAACAAGCGAAGGAATCACCGCATTGCAGATGGATATCAAAATCACATCCATTACTTTTGAAATCATGGAAAAGGCTCTAGCTCAGGCAAAAGACGGCCGGATTCACATACTGGGAAAGATGGAAGAGGCAATCAAGGCCCCCCGCACTATGGTGTCTGAATTCGCCCCCCAGGCTTATTCTATTAAAATCAATCCCGACAAAGTTCGCGAAGTTATCGGCAAAGGCGGCATTGTTATCCAGGCTTTGACGCGTGAAACGAATACTCAGATTGATTTGGCTGACGATGGTTCCGTCAAAATCATGGCCACTACCAAGGAAGAGGCGGACGAAGTAATTCGCCGTATCAAAGAAATCGTCGCGGAACCGGAAGTAGGTATGATTTACGAGGGCACGGTATCCGGTGTGAAAGATTTCGGTCTGTTCGTGAAAATCATGAACGGTTTTGAAGCTTTGGTTCACATTTCCGAAATCACTGGCGAACGCATTGCGAAAATTGAAGACGCCAAACTGAAAGAAGGCGACAAAGTGTTTGTAAAATACATGGGTACCGACAAACGCGGCAAAACACGCATGAGCATGGTCGGAATCGACCAGAAAATCGGCAAAGAAATGAAGTAATAAATTAAAAAGGAAAAAACCATGGATATGGAAGAATTAATGGCGCAGGCAAAACAGCTGCAAGACAAAGTTGCCGCGGCCCAGGATGTGCTAGCAAACACAAGTGTCAAGGGAATCGCTGGCAACGGCGACGTCATAGTCAATATGTCTGGTAAATACGACTTAATTGGTTTGGTCATTAAACCGGACTTCCTGCATGGTGATGCGACTGTTGTTGTTAACACTATTATAGATGCTTTCCATGATGCCAAGGCAAAAGCGGACGCCGCGATAGACAAGGTTATGGGAGAGGCAACCGCCGATATGCCGTTACCGGAGTAAATTAATTTCTGATTTACTTCGTGATGTTCCATTGCAGGAACTGAGTTCCGCACAATTTTGTTTTACAAAAAAAATCGCTTGTAATCGGAGATCTTGTAGGTTAATATTTCGTCACTGCAAACCTGGATGTTTAGCTCAGTTGGCTAGAGCATCTCGTTTACACCGAGAGGGTCGGGGGTTCGAATCCCTCAACATCCACCATTCTACACTATTGGAGTTTTTAAGCAGTTCTGAAAACGGCGAATGCAAGGAAATTCTTAGCTTTTCTCCAACAATCGTCGAGTTCGAAATCATGATTCTCAAAAACTGCTGTTTTTCGCTAATGTTCAAACTTTTGAAATAAAAGCCAGTATTTCCAGCGAATTGGACGACGCAATCCACCATTTTATTGATTCCGGCATCAATTATATTTAGCTCTTGACGAGCAGCGCAAAGATGCCGGTCAAAAGTTTTTTAATTATGTTACCGCACAGTGAATTCCGTCCACTCGTAATAAGCGATTATGCGTCCTGAGAAGGTTATTTTTATCTGTATTTTGCTCTTAGTCGGTGGGTAAATGTTCTGCCGGGGGATTTGATAGGTTTTACCCACGTAACTAAACGTCCAGTCGTTCTTTAAATGCCTCTCAACCATTATAAAACACACATCATCAATGTCTTCTACACAATTAGGCAAAGGTCTATGCATATTGCCTTCAATCGCTGCTTTCGCATATCTCTTGTTATGCTCTACAACGTACTTTTCCAAGTACTTGTTCGCATCCGCAATATCTCTAACCCCGTCCAGCTTCATCAATGGCACCAACCTGCGCTGATGCACCCCGTTCCACCTCTCTACACGGCCTTTGGC
>JAIRLB010000052.1 GCA_031259745.1 Rickettsiales bacterium
CAAATGAAGCGGCGAATAGCGAACAATATTTTTTCTTGTTCCTTTTTATTATTGGCCTCAACTGGCAGGAAAGCATCTTTATATTTGTCGGGTTTCCGCGTAGGAGCGCCGGCTTGAAGCGCCCCTGCAAGTCTGTCAGGGATACATTCTTGCCAGTTGAGCCTTATTATTTTTTCATTGATTCTTGAACGCGGCGGTCGACAATATCGCCCCAGAATTTTTTCTGCTGGGCGGCCAGATTCTTATAAGCTTCGGCCTGCGAGTCATAAATGGCGTCGATTTCTTGCTGGCGCATTTTTTCCAATTCTTCCCTTCGTCTTTTATATTCCTTGCGTTCTTTCTTGGTGTTGTATTGACTGCGGTCTATTTCTTTCTGCAATATGGCCAAAGCCTGGGAATATTTTGAATCAATTATTTTCAGGCTGTCGGATAACGACAGGGTCTGTTTTTTTAACGAAGAATATGTTCCGCCATTGGTACGATCCGCTTCAACCTCTTGTTCGCAGCTGCGGCAGCCGGCGGTCAAAGCAAGGTATGCTTGTTTGGCTTTTTCCGCCGCTTTTTTTTTGTCCTCTGAATTTGCAGATGCGGTCGCCGCCGCCATCAGTACAAAAAATGATAAAAGATATAATTTCTTTTTCATAATTATCTCCGTTATTTGTTATATTTAATATCATAATACATTATATTGTTTTGTCAATAAATTATTTCAGCCTCATTTTATAATGCTTAAAATCATATTGACCGACGGCTGCGATTTCGGTTATTATCTGCAATAGAAAAAGGAAAGGAATTGTCGATGAAAAAATTTGCGAAAATATTGCTGTCTTCTGCTGGTCTTCTCGTCTTGCTGTCGCCAGTCGCGAACGCCGTCTGTCCCGTGTGCACGGTCGCGGTCGGCGTTGGATTAGAGGGCGCCAGACTGCTGGGCGTCGATGATGTGATCACAGGCGTCTGGGCCGGCGGCTTGACTTTATCCGTATTTTTTTGGACGGCCGGCTGGTTGAAAAACAAAGGTGTCAAAAATATCTGGTTGCAGATTATCGTCCCATTCGTTTTGTATTACGGATTGCTGGGATGCGTGTATTTCTTGCCGGGCGTGCAGTTTGGCGCAAATGCCTTGTGGGGCGCGGACAAGTTCCTGATAGGAATCATAACAGGCACGCTGGCTTTTTATCTGGGCGCGCGCTGGTACGCCAAAATAAAACGCGACAACGGCGGCCATGCTAAATTTGCATTCCAAAAGGTCGTTGTGCCCGTATCCTTCCTGCTGATTGCCACGGCGGTCTTTGCAGCAATTCTTTACTTATGAACCAGAGGATGAAAATATGATAAAAAAAGCAAAGAAGTTGACCTTAGAACAGATGATTGAACAAGTGGACGCCGCAAAAAAGGCCAATCCTTTGGATTTGTCTTCCGACCAGGATCTGTCCGTTGCATTGATGAACCTGATTTCGCTAGAGGAGCATTTTTTCTTCAGCGGCGGCAAGACCGGCAAGACCGGATTTTATGACCTGATAAACACCGTGCGCGATATTCGCAAGGAACTGATGGGGCGCATCGTGAAAAAATCCACGGCCGAAAATGGCGAAGTCTGGTGCATTTCAAAGCATCTGCTGGCCGCGTCCATGCGCGTTATGGAGGTAGGAACCAAAGCCAATGCCGCAGGAAGAAAAGAAGAGGCGTACGATTTGTTCAACAAGGCTTATGATTTGTATTCCCTATTCTGGGGGGTCAATATGAACTTGATTGATTTGACCGGCGCCAAGAAGGCTTCTTTGGAAACATGCAATCTGGCGATGGAAAAAGCGCTGGATGGCAAGGCCATGGTCGAATCCAAGTTTGCAAAGACAGCGCCGTTGGAAAATATGTCCACGGTAAAGCGTCTGGGGCAATGGGTCAAAAACGCCGTCAATTGCTGCATAGAATGAATAAGGGAATAGGTAATAAGGAAAAAGACCAAATAAGGAACAGAGGATAATAGAGAAAAAAGTAAAATTTTAAGATTTAAGAATCTTCGAACATAAGTCATTAACAAATACAGGGGCGCGGTTTCCGCACCCCTGCGAGTCTGCAATATATACTTTCTTGTCAGTTGAGCCTTTCTGAATAAACAGTCAAAAGCCGATAAAGATAAAAACCGATGGGAAATTTGGTTTTTAAAAATACGTCTATATTATTTAAATATTTTAATATAAGGAAATAATACTTTGAAGATACTAAATTATCTCCCTGGGGCAGATGCTGCGGGCGTTCCCGCTACGCATTTTTTATAATCGTCAGGCACTATTTGCACCCAGCACTGCTCCATCAGTTCAGACTGGGCTGTTTTGTTCGGTCCAAATGACAATACCGACTGAGAATATGCTATTGTATCGTCACAATTACCCGTAGTTGAATTAAACTTCTTTCCAGTTTCGCATTTCACGCATACACCCGTTGTCGGATGCACGCCATTCTTTGGCGCGCCGCCGCAGTCCACGCAGTTTTTTGTGCCGGGGTTGAATCCTTTTGCAGGATCGCTGCATCTTACCATCGCGCAATTGTCGTCTCCCAATGCCCACATATGCTGGGAAGCATCATAATCAGAAATAGCATATCCGCTGCACATGGTCTTTGGCTTGCATTTGCCGCAGTCCGCTCCGCCATAGCCAGGCAGGCATACATTGAAAGCCCCCAAGTTGGTCAGCGAATTTACTATTATTTGCGTGTCAAGCGAACTCCAGTTCCAATGGCCGCATGCTGTGACCACAGGCGACGCGATGGCTCCGCGCTTGTTCGGCAACCATCCCGCTATACCCAGAACTACATCCTTTTCATCCCATACATGTAAACTAGTCCTTTCATAAGTGCTGTGGAATGCGCTTATCTGACCTTCTATACTGTTACTGTCGCCGCTGCTGGTGTCTCTCTTTATACTCTTGAACATATCCTTGTAAATTTCGCCATCAACGCAGGCTTCGCTTCCGGCATTCAAGACAAGTTCGGATTCGTTGGCCGCGCCGCAGCCATCCCCGGTATAACCTGGCTTGCACAACCAAAAGCATTTTTCCCCCGTCCCTTTCGGTTTTAAGTGCCAAGTCCAAGTGCTCTTTTGTTTTCTTTTGTTTCCGCACTGTATCTGCGTCGTGCAAAAATATCCGCCGGTCGCGGTTATCTTGCGCGCGATCAGCCCCAGCACGGCACGTTCGTCGCTATGGCTGCCGGGGGCTTCAAAATTGCAATGCGTGCCGCCATCTGTGGTATCGCCAAGACAGAATTCAGCCGCATTTTTTCCGCGCGGAAAAATATCCCACGTTCCGCCGGGCGCGCCCCACGCCCCGCGTATCGTTTCGTCGTGTATCACGTTCACCGCGCATGACGGGCGCACACACCAGCATGCAAGCAAAACAAAAATCACAAACAGTTTCTTCATTTATTTCCTCTATAAATAACATACGCCGCTTTCATAATATCCGCCGATTTGCTCGCACTTTATCTCGTACCATTTTTGATCAAATTCGCAAATATTTTTTGCCGAATTAAATTCTGCATGGCCTTCGCCGCAGGCGCTGTTGGTCGTAATCGCCTTTTTTACCGCGGCAATGCATTCGTTGACATCGGCAGAATTATGCGAGCGGTACTCTTCCAATCTGTGAATTCTAGATTGAAGTGCACCGGATGAGTTGGGGGAATACGGGAATAAATTCGAAATTATTTAGCTCTTGATTGATCTTATCCAAAAATGATAAAATGCTGCTAAGAGAACGAATTTTGAACAAAAAGTTATTTGATTTTTTACGGAACTTTTCTTTTTTGATAGCGCTGGTCTGCATGGCTGGCGCATCTTTTGCGGCCCAGGCCCCAAATCCGCGCGGTTCTGGTATTTCTGCGGCTGCGGCCACGGCCGCCGCGGCAACGATATCCAGGGGCAGTGCGTCTGTGGCCAGAAAAGCAAATGCGTCTGTATCCGAAGAACGCGTTTCTCGCGCCGCCGCAAGGAATTCGGCCACTGTCAGCAGGGCAGCCGCCACTACTGGCATTGTGTCCAGCCGCAGCGCGGCGCGCCAGGCCGTACCGTCGGTCGGCAGAACGGATGCAAGGACGGCGCGCGCGACGATCGGCCCTGTTGTTTCTTCCGCTCGCGCGGCGACTGGCGGCTCTTTCGCCCGCTCGGCCAAGGCGGCGAATGCCGCACGTTCGGCCGTCGTTCAATCCCAAGTTTCCCGCGCCGGGACTTCTCGCGCGACGGCTGTGTTCGATGATGTGACAAAATTGGGCGGCGGCTATTCGAAATGCCGCGATTCGTACAGCACATGCATGGATCAATTCTGCGCCAAGGCAAACGAGACATACCGCCGCTGCTTTTGCAGTTCCAGGTTCACGGAATTTCGCGATACGGAAGCTGCCTTGGACCAGGCCAAGACGCTGCTTATGCGTTTCGAAGACAATAACTTGAACGCGGTTGACAAGACCGCGGCCGAGGTTACGGCCATGTATTCCGCGACGGTCGGCGAACTGGCGATTAAAAACGATGTCAGCGCGGCGCAAAGCACATTGTCCGAGATTTCCGATTTGCTTTCTGGCAAGAAAAAAGCCAGCGGCAATACGGTTACGTCTTTATCTGGAATGTCATTGGATTTTTCGGCCGATTTGAGCGATATTTGGGGTGGCGATGGCGGCAATGACATATTCGGGAACAATTCAGGACAGGATTATT
>JAIRLB010000072.1 GCA_031259745.1 Rickettsiales bacterium
CACCGAATGCAAATCTTTGATTTCCTGGGCGCCAAACATGCCTTGGTCTGCCAATCGCTTTTTCAACGCGGCCGCATCGTCAAATGCCAGGATGTCGACGCCCAGCAATTCGTTCATGCGCGCGGTGTAATCGATTTCTTCATACTTGCTGAAATCCAGCCGGACGCCCTGGTATTCGATTTGCAGCGTCCCGCGCAGCCCCATCAGGATTTTTTGGACCAGCTTCCATGAAAAATCAATATTATCCTTGTAATCCCAGTATGCGGCGTACCATTCCAGCATGGTGAATTCTTGCAGGTGCATCGCATCCATGCCTTCGTTGCGGAAATTCTTGCCCAGTTCGTACACACGGTCAAAGCCGGCGGCAATGCACTGCTTTAGAAATAATTCCGGCGCTATGCGCAGATAGAAGTCCGCGTCCAAAGCGTTGTGATGCGTGACAAACGGCCGCGCGGCCGCGCCTGATGCGACAACCTGCATGATTGGCGTTTCCACCTCTGTAAATCCGTTGCCATTCAAATAGTCGCGTATCAGGCGCAGCATCTGAAAACGCATTTTCATTGTGTTGCGCACATCCGCATTCGCGATGATATCCAAATAGCGCTGGCGATAGCGCGTTTCAACGTCCGCCAGTCCATGAAACTTTTCCGGCAGCGGACGCAGCGCCTTGGACAGTATTTCGTATTTTGAAACCTTGATGGTCAATTCGCCCGCGGTCGTATGATACAGTTCGCCGGCAATGCCGATAAAATCGCCGAGGTCGACATTCGCCTTCATAAATTTATAGTTTTCTTCGCCCAATTCTTCGCGGGACATGGAAAACTGAATTTCGCCATCAATGTCATAAATGCGACCGAACATCAGCTTGCCCAGCCAGCGAAGCGCGGTGACGCGGCCAGGGACGCGAACCGCCGATCCATCCGGCAATTCGCGAGTTTCGGCAATAGTGCCCGTGCGTTCAAACTTGTCCTTCCAGACCACGCCGTCGCGCGCGCGGATATTTTCCGTTTTTTGCAGGCGCGCTTCCACTTCGTTGGTAGAGATTGTAACGTTTGATTCTGACATTTTGGTTCCTTTTTGAACATTTTTATTAAAAAAACGGCCGCAAAAGTGCGTCCGCCGATAAATCTGATGGGGCGCACATGATTTAATTATAACATTTCTTAAAGCCAGGCATTATGTATTTTCCAGTTAGACCAATTTTCCGCCAATCTGACAATGTGACTGGAATTGTTATAAATTATGACGATATTTCCAAAAAAGTAAAGCATTAATTGTAAAAAATTCAAAATCCCATGTCGTTTAGTGAACTTCCGGCGCGGCATTATATTTCGTCCCATTAAAAATTTGTTTCATTTTTTATTACACTGATATTGTGTATCAATAACAATAAAATATCAAACGGCAAGTAAAAAAATATGTCTCAACTGGCAAGAAAGTATCTTTATATTAGTTGGATTTCCATGCAGGGCCGCCCAAGGGCGCGGGAACCGCGCCCCTGCAACTCTGCATTAGATAAATTTTTATCAATTGAGTCAAACAATTTGTTTGACAGTGTTTATTTTGGTGTTAATAATTGATACAATCAAACAAAGGAGTTTGAATTGTCAAGTAAATATAATAAAAAACTAGATATTGCAAAATTTACAAAAAATTTGCCCAAATCTTATGTAATAAGTGATCTTGTTGAGAAGACGGTGGAACCTTTTTTGTCTGAAGAGGATAAACGCAGAATTCAAGATAATGATAAACGTCTTGAGGCAGAATTTGATACAGAAAATCTTCTTCTTCGTGCGTTAGGTATTGGCTTCTTTTCGGCAACACCTTTCGGAGTTATCGGTTTAGCGGCAGAGAGTAGTTCTACGGTGGGTGCGGCACTCGCGATGGCATTTGTTGTTACGATGTTGCAATTTATCTACACTTCTGTAGAAAAGAGCGCCACTAACGAATATGAAATCGAGGAATTTCGTCAGAAAATTTATAGAAAATATCCGCAAGCAAAAGAGATCTTGAAGGATGTTGAATCAGCGCAGGCTGCGTTGAGCAAGCTGCAGGATAAAAAGAATTATTCCAGATAAATGTTATGGATATTTTCAGAAAAAATGACGGGGCTGCGGGGTACCGCCCCCAGTCCAAAACGATTATTTCACGACGGATTCAGATGTCTGAACTTACACTTCGTAAAGCGCGTTCCGTTTGCATAGCGGTTTTTCATAGATAAATCGTACCCTTATGGGCAAGTTTATCTATCCCAGGCATGATCCGAAAAGTGAACGATGCGGTTATGATCGCGGTTCACGATTTATGGCTTTTGGTTCGGCGCGCGGATGGGCGCGGGCGTAAACCGCGTTGATTTCCGCCATATTGACCTTGGTATACAGCTGGGTTGTGGACAAGGACGAATGTCCCAGTAATTCTTGGAGGCTGCGCAAATCCGCCCCATTGGATAATAATACTGTCGCGAATGTGTGGCGCAACGCATGCGGCGTCACATAATCCGGCAATTGCAGATAATGGCGCAATTTTTCGATCACTTTTTCAGCCATTCGCGCGGTCATGGTCAGGCCGCGCACGCTGCGGAATAGCGGGTCGTCCGGGTCGTGCCCGAATGGCCGCAGGCCGATGTATTTTTCAATCGCGTCGTTGACCGCCGGCAGGACGGGGACAAGACGCTCTTTGCCACCTTTGCCCAGAATCCGCAAAACGTCCGGGCGGTTTTTCATATCGGTATTTGTCAGGCCCAGGGCCTCGGAAATACGCAGGCCGCATCCGAATATCAAAACCACCAGCGCCCAGTCGCGCGCGGCTATCCAAGGTTCGCCAGCATCAAGCGCCCTGACGGCATCCTGCATATCCGCGACATCTTTCGCCTCTATCGCCTTGGATAATTTTCGCGAAACCTTGGGCGAGCTTATCAAACCGATGGCATCGTTTTTAATGCCGCGCGCCCTGTCCATATATTTATAGAATGTCCGAACCGAAGACAAAGCGCGCGCCGTGGATTTATTCGACAGATTGCGCCTCTGGCGGTCGGCCAGCCACGAGCGAAAGCAAAGAGTGTCGACATTTGACAAGTCTTTTGCAAAGACGCCAGCGCCCGAGAATTTTTCATAAAAGCCCGCAAAGTCGCGGATGTCGTTTTCGTACGCGACCGCCGTATGCGGAGAATAATTCTTCGTCTTCAAAATATAGCCGATAAATTCGGCAATCGCTTCATTCATAATTATTTTATTTCGAATGTTGCGGACACGCTGACGGATACGTCCGTATCTTTGAAAACCAAGCCGCCGCCCGTCGCCATATCGAACGTCGCCGCTTCCATTTTCGCGCCGCGCAAAAAGTTTGCCGGCCTGGCGCCGCCGTCGGGTGAATCGGCGTATTCCGCGGAAATCAATCTGCCGATTTTTTTGTTGTCGCCCGATGCGATTGCGACCGCGCGCATCCGCGCGTTTTCAACAGCCTCGCCCAGACATTTTTCTACAACAGGCTTTAACACTTCGGCGCTGGTGAACATTCGCAGATTTTCGGAATAAATATTTTCCTGACCTGCGAATTTATCCAAAATTATTTCGATGGATTCGATATTTTCAGCAGAAACATCGATTGCGATAGTCGTTTCAATCCCCAGCGTGACCGATTTCTGCGCAACGCGGTCCCATTCTGTTTTTTCATGAGATTCAAACTGGGTCGTCTGCATTTTGACATTCTGGGTTTTCAAAAAATCTGTGATTTCGGTAATTTTATCGGCGGCCTTTTTCATGGAAACCGCGGCGTTTTTATCCAATATTTTAACACGCAAAGTAATTGCCGTGCGGTCCTTGGGCGCGGTGGTCAAGCATTGGCCGGTGGCGGCAATCGTGCGCGGCGCGTCAGACTTTTCAAAATATTTGAACATAAATGCCAGCTCAGCCGCCACGAAGATAATCACCAATCCGCAGATAATTTTCCAATTTGCTTTCATATTTCTCTCCTTTTGATTATGCTTTGAATTTATTATAAAACATTTGCATTTAATATCAAGACAAAGTATAATTTGATCGAATCCAAAGGGATTTGGGTTCGGGGCCGTAAGACAGCCCATATAAAAGCAGCGTGCGAAATAGCGCGTTGAATCCGCATAGTACGCGGCGCATTTGCGCCCTTTATTGTGTATCCCCGCACAAAAAAAGTCGGGGAGCCGTCGGTTATACAACAGGGCTTGCCCGAAAACCGAAGGGATCATTCTTTTATATGATTGTCTTAACTCCCCGACCGCCAATCCTTTGGCGGTTTTTCTTTATAAAAAAAGGGGAATAAGTTGAAAAAAATCATAACCGTTTTGTTTTTAACAATAATCTGCATACCCGAGGGGTTCGCCGCATGGGTAATGTATTCAGAAAATAAAAGCTGTATTCAGAATAATTCAGGTGGCAAGCATTATTGCTGCGGGCCAAAGTGTAACTGTGGTGGCTCCTCATCTGATGCGTACGCCTCGGCCGCCGCTAATGGCACAATAATGGGAGATTTTATATGTTGTTATGGTAATACGACTAGTTGTGATAATGAATATTGCGGCTGGATAAGCGGCAGCAGTTGTCCATGCGTTACCGTGCAATGCACGGCATGCGCTAGTGATGGCACATGGACTGATGCCAGCGGAGGGAATTATCAGTCGCAGGAATACGGAGGTACTTGCAGCGAAAATAGTTGCACCAGTAGCGGCACTTGTTCAAGCCGCAGCACCAGATACCGTTGCAAAGGCGGATATTATGGAACTGTCAATGGTTCTACTGCGCCAACCTGCACGCAATGCCCACAGGATGACGGTATTTATACCAATAGTGACAGGACAACAAAAGCCCGCGGAACCAGCACCGCCGGTTCCAACGGCACGGTCGGCACATGCACTTTGCCCGCAGGGACTTATTACGACTCAACCGGAACGTTCGAGGTTACGGCAGGCACTTGCCCCGCATCATAAGGAAAAGAATAAGGAAAAAGACCAAAGAACAGAATCAATAGGTAGAGGGTAAATAAGGTAGGAGGTGTGGGAACCGCGCCCAGACCATAAAATTGTTCGCTAGCTTATTCCTTTATTTGGTCTTTATTTTTTATATTGCGAAATAATCCAGCTTCATTGCCTTTTTTACGCGCGCGGTTGTGCGCGCTGCAATTTCGCGCGCGGCAATGGAACCAATACGCAGCATTTCCATAATCGCATCGGGATCCTTGGCAAAGAATTCGCGACGCTCTCGGATTGGGCGAAGCGTTTCCTGCAAAACTTCGTTCAGAAACTTCTTGACCTTTACATCGCCCAGGCCGCCGCGTTCATAATGCGCGGCGATTTCCGTATAGTCTTTGTATTCTGGCAAAAATGCGGCGAAATGTTCCGGTTTTGCAAATACGGACAGATAGATGAACACGGGATTGGCGGCCGTATTGCCGGGGTCTTCCACGCGCAGGTGATTTGGATCGGTAAACATGGTCTTGACCTTGGCCGCGATTTCATCGGCGCTGTCGGACAGATAAATCGTGTTGCCCAATGATTTTGACATTTTTGCATTGCCGTCTGTTCCGACCAATCGGGCCTCGTGCTGAGTTTCAGGCACCATCGGTTTTGGCATGATTAAAGTTTCGCCGTAAACAGAATTAAATTTGTGCACGATTTCCGCGGTCTGTTCCAACATGGGCAATTGGTCTGCGCCCACAGGGACAAGGTTCGCGTCAAACGCGGTTATATCGGCAGCCTGGGATATCGGGTATGTGAAGAATCCGACAGGGACGCCGTCTTTGAATCGTTCTTTTTGGGCAATTTCCGTCTTGACAGTCGGATTGCGCTGCAAACGCGCGACTGTCACCAGATTGCTGTAAAAGAATGTCAGTTCGGTCAATTCCGGAATCTGGGACTGAATAAATATGGTTGATTTTGCCGGATCCAGCCCAACGGCCAGATAATCCAGGGCAACATTCAGGACATTTTCGCGAACCTTGTCCGGGTTTTCCGCATTATCAGTCAATGCCTGGGCATCGGCGATCATTATGTATGATTTATATTCGCCGCTGTTCTGCAATTCGACGCGGCGGCGCAAAGACCCCACATAATGGCCGATATGCAGATTTCCGGTTGGTCTGTCACCTGTTAAGAGAATTTTTTTTGACATAATAAAATACCTTTATTTATTAATAGTAATGTTAGTTTGTTTGTAAAGAAAATGAAAGCGCAAAATAAAACGCATTATGCCAGGCGATGAGAAATTCGCGCCGCCACCCGTAGTTTTCAACGGGCTTTTTCAGAATCGATGACTTTTTGGCGAACATAATTCAATTGTTCCGGCTTTGGCATTTTGAATTTATCGCCTTTTTGCATGCAGATGTACGCGATAATCAATGCGAAGTGTTCTTTTAACAACGCCGCAAATTCGGCGGTCTTTAAATTTGCATGCTTTGCGCGAAAAAAATCAAAAACTTTTTTCAGTTCAACGGGAAAATCAATTTCCGGAATCCAGCCATTTTTATGAAATGCGTAATTATAAGGCTCGCCATGCAGCGCATAGTCAAACAATCCGCGCAGATACCACGATGTCACGAACATGACGTGTCTTGCTTTTGCGTTGCCGGGACATAGTTTCCGTATTTGCGGAGTTATGAAATTCCCGGAAGCGAAGTCATCTATTGCCTGCGTATGAAAATCGCAATCTTCCCTGTTCGAACATCCGGGGCAATTTTTGTATTCATTATCCGTTGCCGCCATGTCTGGCTCCTTTGCTAAATATAATTTCATTATAGCCAATCGGAACGAGCATTCAACAAAAAAACCGCCGGCATAGGCGGTCTTGTTCGGCTTGACGCGCAAATTAGCGGGAATAGAATTCGATAACCAATTCTGGGAACATCTGAACCGGATAGGGCACGTCTTCAAACGCGGGAATGCGCACAAATGTCGCCTCGAAGCTTGCGCTGTCGACCTTGACATAATCGGTAAAGTCGCGTTCGGCGGATTCCAAAGCCAATACCACCAACGGCATTTGCTTTGCTTTTTCCGAAACAGTGACAATATCGCCCGACTTTACCTGATAAGAGGCGATTTTAACGCGCCGGCCGTTGACGTTGATGTGGCCATGGCTGATCAGCTGACGGGCCGAGAACACAGTCGGGGCCAATTTTGCGCGATACACAACAGCATCCAGACGGGATTCCAGCAAGCCGATCAGATTTTGCAGCGTGTCGCCCTTCATGTTTACCGCTTCCAGATAATAAGCGCGGAACTTCTTTTCGCCGATATTGCCATAATATCCCTTCAATGTCTGCTTGGCGCGCATCTGCTTTGCATAGTCTGTCTGGTTTCCGCCGCGGCTTGCCGGGCCATGCTGACCGGGTTTGTATTTGCGTTTGTTCACGGGGGCTTTTGCCTGACCCCACAAGTTGATACCCAATGCGCGGGTGATTTTTAATTTACGCGTGCTGCGTTTTGCGCCGGCTCTTGCCATAATTTAATCCTTTTGGTTTTTTATTGTGCCAGGCATTTTACAGAATCCTTATCTCTGACGAGACCAAAAAGCATCGTCGATTATTCAGTTCTGATTGCCCAGAGGTGCCATTCTATACGGGAATTCCGAAGAAATCAAGTTTTTTATCAACTGTCCGATATAAAAACTTGTCGCGATGGCAACCGGCGCAATCCATCAAAAATCAGAGAAATATAAAAAACGCGACACAAAATCTGCTGGACTTCATATTTTTGTTCCGGCAGATTGCCAGGCGCGGCCCGCGGAAAGCCCAATGATTCTGCGAGTTGCAACAGAAAGGAGAAACAAAATGATATACGGGTATGTTCGAGTAAGCACGGACAAACAGGATTGCGAAAGCCAAAAACTCGGCTGCGCGGCAAAGGCGCGGCAACTGGGCATCATCATAGAGCAATACATAGAAGATTCGGGCGTGTCGGGGGCAACAGAGCCTAATGACCGAGCGTTGGGCGGTTGCCTAAAAAAACTGCAATCCGGAGATGTTTTGATTTGTTCGGAACTGTCGCGGCTGGGGCGGAAGCTCTTTATGATAATGCGAATATTGGAACATTGCATGAACTGCGGCGCAAGGGTGTATACCGTAAAAGATAACTATGAATTGGGCGATAATATACAATCCAGGGTTTTGGCGTTCGCATTCGGTATTTCTGCGGAGATAGAACGGAATCTAATCAGTCAGCGAACAAAGGAAGCGTTGGCGGCCCGTCGGGCGACTGGCGTAATGCTAGGGCGGCCGATAGGAAGCAAAAACAAAAAACGAAAACTTGACGGGAAAAATGAAGCAATCAGCCGAATGTTAAAACTGGGCGTTCCGAAAATCAAAATTGCCAGGAAAATGCGTGTTTCCGTGCCGACTTTGTATGATTTCATATCCGCCGGGCATAAAGTTTTAACGACGGTTAGATTTTAAGATTTAAATTGACTTGCAAAATGCCGAAGATCTGTTTATTATTTGCACACAAAGTTCATAA
>JAIRLB010000015.1 GCA_031259745.1 Rickettsiales bacterium
GTCCCTGATAACCTTGCGAACCCGTCGCACCCTTATCGCCTTGGTCGCCTTTCGGGCCGGTTGCACCCGTATCACCTTTATAACCCTGATAGCCCTGGTAACCCCGATTGCCTTGATCACCCTGATAGCCTTGGTGTCCCTGATAACCTTGCGAACCCGTCGCACCTTGATCGCCCTTATCACCTTTATAGCCCTGATAGCCCTGGTAACCCCGATTGCCTTGATCACCCTGATAGCCTTGGTGTCCCTGATAACCTTGCGAACCCGTCGCACCCGTATCACCTTGGTCGCCTTTCGGGCCGGGCGTCAGCGATATCGCCCCCACAATATCATCAACATATTGTTTACTTGCAAGGGGCGCGGCTTGCGCTTTGTTCATACCAATCCCGACTGCCATCATAGCAATCATCGAAACAGCAAAAATACCAGTCGTTTTTGTCATAATTATATCTTATCCATATATTTGACTGTCAAAATAAGCTTTGGAAGCGATTTCTGCGCGCGCCGCATCGGCGAATCCCGTTATTGCCAAAACTATAAAAATTTTACTTGCCAAATTTTTCATTTTAACTTTTCCTATACATTAACACGAATTCTCTCTGTAAGAATCTGATACGGATTGCCTATTATGGGCCCGCTGGATATGCAACATCTTCCCAATAAATCTCGCCACTTCCATTCACTGACAGAACACAATGCGAGTTTGAACTCGAACATGCAACACTCGGTTTTGGAATAGCATAAGCTACGACCGCCGGAACACTTGGATACTTATTTGAATCGCTGGCATCATTGACAATATTGCTTGACTTATTACCAATCGTTTGCATGTCAGATATAGCAGTGGAATCCGCTTTGGTCGACACAGCAGAGCTTACATAATCTGCAACCGCTTTTACACTTGGATATTTATCATCGCTATTGGTATCATTATTCATACTTGTCGATTTGTTAGCCGTATTTTCTTTGTCCGATACACTATTCAAGATATTTACAATATCGGTTGCCAATTGTGTCGCCGTCACAGTACCATCCCCAATCTTGGCTGCTGTTACGGCCTTGTCTGCAATTTTACCCGTCGCTACGGCAGAATCGTCAATTAAATCTGTGGAAACCGTATTTTTTGAAGCCAAGGCGCCCAAGGCGCTAACACTGCCATTTACCGCACTTGATACATAGGCCGCAACTGCTTTTGCACTCGGATATAAGGCGTCGTTTAAGGTACTGCCGGACATATCATCGGATATTTTATTGGAAGCATCTTCTTTGGCGGTCAAACCTGCATCAACATACGCTTGACTTGCGATTGTTTTTAGTGTGGCGGCAGCATTAGCATTGGCGCCCAGCAATACTGCCGCTGCAAATCCAAAAAATACTATTTTTTTATTCATTTTATCCTTCCTTTAATTACAATTAACCCTCATTCCTTTACAAAGACTACCCCGTCCGCTTCACGTCCACCCCTCCACAAGAAGGGAACTTGGATTCTGCCACCTTATTACTCTTTTTCCTGTTCCTCGTTCCTTATTTGCTCTTTGTTCTCTGGTCTTTTATTACTCTTTCCTTATCACTTATTCCTTAATCATGGGTACACAATCGGCACCCATGTTTTGGCGCCATTATTGATGACCAGCGCATAGTCACTGCTATCATATGCCGGCACGACAATAGGCTGCACCGCCGTATCAGCCTTTTCAATGAATGTTTTGACATCCGTTGCCAATTTATCCTTTGTCACGCTTTCATTTTTAATTTCATTTGTGCCGACTTCGTTCAGATAAGCCAAACTGCCCAAACCATCCCCACTTTTGTTGGTAACCGCAGCGGTAATAGCATTTACAACCGCCGCCACGGACGGATAATGGGTTGAACTGTTTTGATTGCCAACAGTAATGCTATCGACTTTGTTGCCGGCATTTTCCTTTTGCGCAATCTCGCTTGCCGCAACGCCTGAATCTGTCAAATTTCCGATTGAATCCAAGCCCGCCAAATTTCCCGCCGTCCCAGAACCGACTTTGTCGGCCTTGGCATCGAGATTAGCCCCGGAAACCGCAGCGGAAACCGCGGTATTTACAATATTTTCAACCTGTATGGTGGTGGAATAATCATCCAAGACCGCAGATACGACATTATCCTTGATTTCAATGTTATCGCCCGCTGTCAAAACGTCCTGCTTCTCTTTTAGCAAATCATCTGTCTCCTGGGATGAATATTGCTTTCCATCAGAATCCTGCAAAAGGTTAACCACGCGCTGCAATGAATCAATCTGGTCCTGCAAAACCACATTGGTGTTATTGTTGGTAACAGAGCTGCTTGCGCCGGGACTTTGAGACTTTATGGAGCCGCCGCCTTGGATAGTCTTGCCCCCCGACAGATAAGAGCCCGCGGAAAGCCTGGGGACAGACCCGGTGCGCACAGAACCCGTCGAAGCGGTCGCAGCAACTGCCTTGGTCGCGGAACCGGTTGTCGCGCGAACCGAGGCCGCGCGCATAGAATTAATCGCGGCCGATCCCGACCGCGCCGCCGCGGCATTCGACGCGCTGTCGTATGCGCCGGCGCCGCCCAGCGCCCGAACCGAGGACGCGCCATAGGCAGATGAAAAAACCGCGGCGCATAACACGCAAACCATTGCCAATCCTGATATTTTTATAATGTTTTTCATCGCCCCTTCCTGCCTGTAATTTTATCGCATTTCTTCAAACTATGTCAATAGGCTTTTTTCTCAGAATTCATACCTTAGGCCAACCGAGAAAGAATTTTCCAAAACCAGGTCGATCTTTGTTTCGAAATAATGCGGATTCATTGCATTGTCTGTAAAATAACGCGTATGTTTTGACCCGTTCCAGCCGGCAATTCGATAACGCAAATCCAAAACGAAGTTGTCATCCAACTCGCGCGCATAACCAAGCATCAGGCCGGCCATTGGGGAAAACGCCGCCTTGGTCCGGTTGCCGGACAGGAAAATATCCGAATTCCACGTGGTCAAAGGCATGGCGGCGCCAGCCCCGGCGCCCAGATACAAGCCGTTTGTGAAGTCATAATAAGCATTCAGCAACGCGTACGGAGTAGAGAAATTAAATTCAAAACCTTGGCCGCTGTCCGTAAACTGGCCGGTATATCCGACTTCTAATTCGGCGCGCCAGAAATGACTGAATTTTTTACCCGCGGAAACGCCGCCCCCGAATACCGGTTCGAATGAATAATCATCATGACCATCGCGACCGACATCATCCGAATAATAAATATTTTTCCAATTTAACAAATTCAACTGCGCGCGAACGGATGCGTACCAGCCGCTTTTTTCTTTGTTAGTATAATCATAAGTCACTTTATAGCCCTGCGCGCCTGCGCGCCTTATGTAGCTTGGCGCCGCATCGGCAGCCGAAATCGTCAATCCAATCAGCAAAAGCGCCGAAGTTATCTTATTCATGATACATTCTCCGTCTGTTTTAAACATAGTATATCATAAAGCAATCTTCTTTACCAAAATAAATTATGTTGACTTTCATAAATCTGTATGGATAGTAATTAAGAGTAAAAAAGGAGATATAATGAAAAAATATTGTTTAATTGGCGTTTTGGCGCTCTCAGCTTGCTCTGGCGGGCGCGAACCGGCGGAAATGAACGGACCGCAGGCATTTTTTGCTTTTGATTCCGCGGAAATTTCCGAACAAGCAAAAAACAACCTGCTGGATCAGTCTTTGGTTATGAAGAATCACGATGATGTGAAAATTATCATAGAGGGTCACTGCGACGAACGCGGTTCCACGGAATACAATCTGGCTTTGGGCGCACTGCGCGCTGGCAACGCGGCGCATGTCATGATCAAAGACGGCGTCAAATCCGACAGAATCAAGGCCATTTCTTATGGCAAGGAAAAACCGCAGGTTCTGGGCACGGGCGAAAAAGTCTGGGCGCAAAACCGAAACGCGACCATACGCGTAGCAAAGGAATAAGAATCCACGAGCATAAGTCGTTAATAAACACAGGGGCGCGGTTTCCGTGCCCCAACTTGTTCCTTTTTCCCTATTCCTTTCTCTTGACCGTTTCGACTTTTTTTACTACTCTTGAATCATGGAAAACAACACCGCGATTTCTTTCGCAAATGTCGCAGCGCAGTACGACCGCGGGCGCGAGGTTTTGTCCGATGTATCGTTCAACATCGGCAGCGGCGCGTTTTATTTTCTGTCCGGGGCGTCGGGCGCCGGCAAGACAACCCTGCTGCGGCTGATCTATCAACTGCACAAGCAAAGCCGGGGTCAAATAAAACTTTTTGGGAAATCCACGACCGGCCTGACGCGCGACGAAATAACGAAACTGCGCCGCAAGATGGCCATCGTTTTCCAGGAATATTCTCTGCTGTCCCACTTGTCGGTGTTCGACAATGTCGCCCTGCCCCTGCGCGTGCGCGGCGTGCCAGAGGCCAAGATAAAAAAACTGGCGACCAAGTTTCTGGAATGGGTGGGCCTGGGAAAATATGCGGACGCCGATCCGCGTTCATTATCCGGCGGCCAGCAGCAGCGCGTGTCCGTGGCACGCGCCATTATCGTCCAGCCCGAAATCCTGCTGGCTGACGAGCCGACCGGAAATCTGGACGATGAAAACGCATCGCGCCTGATAGAGCTGTTCATCCAGATGAACAAAAGTTTCGGAACAACGATTATCTTGGCAACCCACAGCCAAAAGCTGATGGACACATACAAATTCCCCGTGATACACGTGGAAAATCACAGGGTCGGATTTATCGGCAAAGAACAGGCGGCCCGGCCCGCGGCCGATGCGAAAAAAGTCTGGAAAGGCCCGAAGCCGCAAAACTATTTTTCAGAACTGTCCAGGCAATTCGACGAGATAGGAAACGCAGAATGAAGACGCCGCTTGTATTTTCATTGGTACGCGAGCAATCGCTTTTCATGACGGCGATCATGTCTTTGCTGACGTTCCTATCCGTGCTGACATTGGGGATCGCCCTGTCTATCGGCACCGGCGTCGCGCGCTGGAATTCGCAATGGGATTTATACGCGACCGTTCAGATAATGTCTGACGGCAACGCGAACGCGGTGCAAAAGATAATAGGCGACAACCGCGACAAAATCGCATCCGTCGCGGAAATATCGAAACAAGACATGGAAAAAATGCTGCGTCCCTGGATGTCCGGCGGCAGCGGAATTCTGGGCAGCTATCTGCCGCAGATGTTTGAGCTGAAATTCAAAAACAAAGACGATATCAAGCCCCTGGGCGAGCAATTGTCCAAGCATGCGCGCTTTTTGACGCATGCGGCGGCATTAAAGAGCTCAACCGGGGCCGGGTGGCGGATGATTTTGATCGCCGGGCTGGTCCTGGCGCTGACGCTGGGCGCGATTGCCGTATGTATTTCCTATATTGCGCGAAACACAGCTATGCTGCACCGGCGCGAGCTGGAAATCCTGAATCAGATCGGCGCCAAGGATTCTTTTATCGCCAAGCAAATGCAAATCATCGTGGCCAAGATTTGCAGCGTCGCGGGCCTGGCGGGCTGCGCGGTTGCGCTGCCCGTGCTGGCGCTGATACTGGGCGCGGCGCGCGGCGCGCGCGTCGGGCTGATGGCGATGATGGGGCTGAACGGGGCGGGATGGACGGCCTTGGTTTTAACGCCTGCCGCCATTGTCATATTTTCTATTTGGATAACCCGAAAGACAACCCGCAAGATTCTTGAAAGCAGCCAATGAAGTTTCTGAACTCATCTTTGCTGATATTCGGTCTTTTCATACTGGGCGGCGCCATATTCAAAACAACCGCGCCGACAAGGTGCGCGACAATCCTGCCGGACGACAGTGTTTTTGTCCTGACCGGGGACGCGCGCAGAATACCGTTCGCAACACGCCAGATACGCAAGCATCCCACGGCGACAATGTATATCATAGGCGCCGGCGCATCCGGCGGCCATAAATCGGACCGCGTCATAATCGAATCCGATTCAAAATCCACCTATCAGAACGCGCTGGCGATAAAGCGCATCGCCGACAGCCACGGGCTGGACAGAATCGTTCTTGTCACGACTGTCGACCATTTCAACCGCGCAAAATATCTGATAAGACATGAAATGCCGAACACCGAAATTGCCGCATGCCCCGCCCCGCTGACCGGAATGCCAGCAACGAAAAGGTTAGAGCGCTGGACGACCGAATATGTAAAATACATCGGAACCCTTGTCGGAATCCGCGAAAATCAATAACAAATAAAAAAGTCAAAAGGAAAAGCTTATGATCAGAACTGTTTTATTCAAACTTGTTTTGGGCCTGTGGTTTGTCGCCTGGTCCCCGATGCTGTTGATTTCATTGCCGTCAAAAAAGCTGTGCCGCGCATTCATGATTGCGGACGCATGGGGCGTATTGTTCTGGGCCCGCGCCATTG
>JAIRLB010000004.1 GCA_031259745.1 Rickettsiales bacterium
CTAAACAGCACCTGCCGCATTTCCATCCTAAAAAGGGAATAAGCAATAAGGAAAAAGACCAAAGAACAAATAGGTAAGATGCAAAATGTAAAAACCTTATCCCTTTATTTAACATTCTACATATTACTTGTTCCTTTTTTTCTTGCCTTGTGTCTTGGCCTGTGTTAAGGTGTGTCAAGTTGTATAATATGGGGTAAAATCGGTGTTTTTATCAAACCTGTTTTTCTTAATCTGCTTTGCGCTGTTCATCAGCGTTGCGCAATCCCTTGGCATGGGCGGTGGCGCCCCATGGGGACGGATTATTTCCATACGGTACAGAATAAAAACCAAAGGATTATTAAATGTCAAAAAAAATATATGTGGATGCAGTCCACCCCGAAGAAACCAGGGTGGTGGTGGCGGACTCCGCGAACAACCGTGTTTCTGATTTCGATGTAGAAACAACAACAAAACCCCAAATCAAAGGCAATATATATCTGGCAAAAGTCATTCGCGTTGAACCGTCGCTGCAAGCTGCATTTGTGGATTACGGCACCGGCAAGAACGGATTTTTGCCATTCTCGGAAATTCATCCAGATTATTACCAAGTCAATCCTGAACAGAAAAAAAAGCTGTTGGAGCTGGCGCATGCAAATATCGTCGATGACGATGACGACCCCAGCGATGATGATGAAATCGCGGAATATGACGACCATTCCGCTGGCGAAGACAACAAGGAATTTGTAAAACGCGCCCGCGAATTCAAAATCCAGGATGTAATCAAGCCAAAGCAGATTCTGCTGATCCAGGGGGTTAAGGAAGAACGCGGACAAAAAGGCGCGTCCATGACGACTTACCTATCGCTGGCGGGTCGTTTCGCCGTCCTGATGCCCAATTCGCGCAAGCGAAACAGTTATGGTATTTCCAAAAAAATTTCCGATAAACCGGAACGCGCCAGACTGCGCGATATCCTGCATGGGTTGAAGATTCCAAAGGGAATGACGGCCGTCCTGCGCACGGCGGCCTTTGGCATGACCGCCGCCGATATTGCCAAGGATTATGACTATCTGGTCGGCCTGTGGAACGATATTCGCAAGACGACTTTTGAATCCATAGCGCCGGTCACAATCCATACCGAAGAATCATTGCTGCGCCGCGTGGTGCGCGATTTCCTGTCTGACAAGGACGATATGCTGATTATCCAGGGCGATGCCGCTTTTGATGAGGCCAAGGCCAACTTTCAGTCTATGTACGGCCATGCCCCTAAAAAACAGCTGGTGCTGTACAAAGATGTCACCGTGCCTTTGTTTGTAAAGGCCGGCATTGAAAAGCAGTTAGAAGGGTTGCACGGCCCGCACGTCCAACTGCCATCTGGCGGTTCTTTGGTCATCAACCAGACCGAAGCCATGGTTACAATAGACGTCAATTCATCCCGCGCGATAAAGGAAAAAGACATTGAACAGACCGCGCTTAATACCAATCTAGAGGCGGCCGAAGAAATCGCATTGCAATTGCGCCTGCGCGACTTGGCCGGAATCATCGCCATCGACTTCATCGATATGGAGGAAGAGCGAAATAATCGAAAGCTGGAACTGAAAATGCGCGAGGTCATGAAACGCGACCGCGCCCGCACCCAGGTTGCCAAAATCAACAACTTTGGCGTGTTGATGCTGTCCCGTCAAAGACTGCGTAGCAGCTTTATGGAATCTTCGTACGTTCAGTGCCCGCATTGCATAGGGGCCGGCGTTGTGCCGTCCATCCAAACCGCATCGATTATCATGTTCCGGCACTTGCAGGAAAAACTGCTGGCGAAAAGCGCCCAGAAAATTATTATGACAGTTCCGACGGACGTTGCGATTTATCTGCTGAATTACAAGAAATCCGAACTTAATGAAATGGAATCAAAGTTCGAAACGGAAATTGTGATTGTAGGAGACGACAGCATGATGAATATAGAGCAATATTCAATCCAGCGCGTCGCGCCCGAGATCAGCAAGACAGAAGAAGACATCCTTGGGGCGCACAACCCGTCCACAGATGCCAAGAAAAAGAATTCAGAGCATATCGAGGCAAAGAAGACAACCATGAACGCGCAGCGTCACAAACGTCGCAGAAAGCCGCATCACCAACAGAAAAAGCAAATCAAGTCAATTTGGCAAAAGCTGATCGGATAGTTGTCAAAGTCAAAAGTTGAAAGTAAAAATCAGACGCCCGTGCGTTAATTTTTCGGTGTGTGGGTTATAATTCGTAATTGATTATATGGCGGCCCGGTCATCCGCGAATTCATCATCTGCCGCCCGCATCTTGTATTATTTGGGAATATATTTTCGAACCGCAAAACTGCTTGCGCAAAGCCTCGGCTTCCATATAGCGCGTTTCTATTAAGGATATGCCTCGTTTAATCGTTTTATCAAGCATGGATTTTTCAATGAATTTCTCTAATTTCTTCTTTGTTCTTTCGCTGCACAAGTCCAGAAAGCCGAACTTTTTGCCATTTATTTCAAAAGTGTAGTAGATTTTCAAAGCCTGATTATAACCTAGTGTCTTACCCATATTCAATGCCGTGGAATCCAAAATGAAACGGCGGTAGTTCTTGTTGTTTTCAAAAACATCCGTTTCCGCAAGCGACAGAAAATTCTTTCTGTAATATTTGAACATGCTTGACATCATTTTCAGCGCCATTTCTATTATGACATCGATTTCTTTCTGACCAATGCTGTCTGATGGCATATTCTTGCCGTCTTTGTTATACAACCAGTTCGCATACAATGCTGGGGTATCCGGAAAATTGTATATTTCCGTATCCGCGGGCGAAATTGGAAATTCCTTCAGCACGGTTCCGGCAAACGCGGCATGAAGAGAATTTGTCCGAATGAATATCTCGCGGCAGAACAACAGGTATTGTATCCGGGCGGAAATCTCGTCGTGAATATTCAGGGATACCAGACGCGGGATTTCCAGCCCGAGTTTTGAAACCAACCAATTATTCAGATAATGCTTGTATTCATGCTTGTATATAAATGGAATTTTATTGTTTCCAAGTTCGGTAAGAATCTCTTCCAATATATTGAACTTTATTTTTGGATCCGGCAAAAAGTAAACCAAAAATATGCTGTCTTTTCTTATATCATAACCCGATGCGCTATATTTTTCTATATCATCCAGGCTTTTCACATATAAAGTATCAACTTTAACCCCAGGTTTGTTGCCAGGTTTTAGGATTTCTTTTATGAATTCTGAAACATCCGGCCGTGATTGGGCATGCGCCACGCTTCCGCGTCCGGACATAATCAGCGCAATCAGCGTCCAAAGATAAAGCCTCGCGCGCATGGTCAGTTGGAGTAATAACAGTTGCTGTCAAAAGTATACGAGCCTGTCGTATCGGCGACTGTCGAACCAACCGGAATATAACAACTGGTAACGCTTGAGGAACCTTTGGCGGATGTTACTCCGACATTAGATGAACCATTAGTCAATCCGGAGCTTTCGCATGGGTATTTATTATTATCATTGCTAGGACTGTAATAACCGTTTTCGACTTCAGCACAACCTCCACACTCCATCCATACACCTTTATTTGAGGAGTCATTTAGATATATTCTGTCACTTTTAAGATACTCTCCACCTTTGCAGGTACCGGTAAAGTTGGTGCAATAGATACAAATTTCACCGGAATGTGAATAATAAGAACCTGTTGGACATGCAGAACCACATTTGTCGGTATTAATACAATTATCACAATTACGACAACCGTTATATGCCTCGCATTGTCCGGTCGCGCAGGCCGCAATGGCTTGTCCTGAAAAAATGGTCAAAACTATTGCAACAATAGTCAGTGTTAAAAGCAATCGACCAATTAGATTAGGTATAGTAAGGAGAAGAAAATGTTGCGGAAATCAGGGGTTTTTGAAGATAACAAAAATGCTAATCCAAATGGTGGTTTGGATTATACATAGCATTTTATCTGTTTTATTCAGAAAATACAAGGGAAAATAGCGAATAGTTGAAAAGAAACAGGAAAATTCCCTCATTGTTCGCTTTTCATTGTTAATAGTTCACTTTTTATGCTGCTTTCTTCATATCTTTCTTGACGGCGCGCAGGTATTTGCGCAGCTCGTCAATCGCAACCAGGCTGCCGTCGCGCTTTTCAGCGGACCAATAGTCCCAACCGTTAAAGCTGACGCTGCGCTGCATTTTGGCCGCCATTATGTGAATCGATGCCTTGCCGTACAGACTGTGGGTTAATTGGCCGTCGCGGGTGATCATTGCTCGCTCGCCCTTTGGGCTGACCAAGGTCTGGCCGGCGTACAGCAATCCGCCTTCGATTAGTTCGCCGAAAGCAATCTTGACCTCGTCGCGTTTGGGCGCGCGGACTTCTATCTTGGACAAATCAGCCGGCATAATGGCGTCGATGCGCGCGCGGGCAGCCTGAACATAAGATGCGTCTTGTTCGAATCCAATGAAATTGCGCCCCAGCTCCTTGGCCGCTGCCGCAGTTGTCCCGCTGCCTATAAAAGGGTCCAGAATAATATCGCCCGGCTTGGTGGAAGACAAAATTACGCGGCGCAGCAAATCCATCGGCTTTTGGGTGGTGTGCAGGCTTTTGCCGTTTTCGTCCTTGACGCGTTCTTCGCCCAGGCATATGTTGATGTTCCAGTTGCTGCGCATCTGCTTGCCGCCGTTCAGCTTTTTCATGGTTTCGTAGTTAAAGGTGTATTTGCCGGTTTTTGTCGGCGTTGCCCAAATCAGCGTTTCATGGGCGTTTGTAAAGCGTGTCCCGCGGAAATTCGGCATGGGATTGCTCTTGACCCATACGACATCATTTAATATCCAAAATCCTAAATCTTGCAAAATGCTGCCGACGCGGAAAATATTGTGATAACTGCCGATAACCCACATTGATCCGTCCGGCTTCAAAATTCGCTTGCATTCGGCCAGCCACATGCGGGTGAATTCATCATATTCGGCATTTGACACGAATACATCCCATGAATCGCGCACAGCGCGGGCGGCGGTCTGGTCTTCGGGACGATACAGCGTCTTGCCGCCCAGCCGCAGGTTATAAGGGGAATCGGCAAAAATAGCGTCAACAGACCCGTCGGGCAGCTGGCGCATTCCTTCTATGCAATCTCCGACCAAGATTTGATTCAAGTATTTTCTCATTCTCTCGCTTTAATTTTATCATAAAATGAGCTCTAAAAAAAGCTTTGCCAGGCAGGGGCCCGATAAATAAATCTCTTGCTTTTTGTAAAAAGACGCATTTTTTGGTTTTAACTTTCTACTTTACTATTTAACCGAAGATTGCTACATTTTAAGGTGCTATGAGATGTCCATATTGCAATTCTACGGATAGCCAGGTAAAGGATTCGCGTCCTGATACCGAAAATTCGGCTATTCGACGCCGTCGCGTGTGCAGTCAATGCGGGGCGAAGTTCACGACTGTAGAGCGCATCCAGATGCGCGACTTTTCAATTCGCAAAAGCAACGGCAAGATAGAGCCTTTTGACCGCGAAAAGCTGAAGCGCAGCATCAAGATTGCCTGCCGCTATCGCGATGTCAGCGACGAGCAGATTGAAAAGCTTGTGACATCGATTCATCGCAGATTAGAGACGGAAATATCGGACGACTTGGTGAATAGCGAGGTCGTCGGGCAGATGGTGTCGGATTCTTTGCTGAATCTGGACACGATTGCTTTTATCCGTTTCGTATCCGTATACCGCAAATTTTCCAAGGTTTCGGATTTCAAGAAAATAATCAATCAAATACCAGAAGCGGAAGATGGCGTCGCTGTCTGCCAATTGCCAAAAACGTCACTGTTTTAAGATATGAAGAAATTAGTAGTGCTTTTAACAATATGCCTGTCGTCATTCGCGCTGAGCGCCGCGGAGTTGCCGGAAATCTTGTCGGCTGATGACGCCCAGGTTTACGAACAAATCTTTACCCTGCAATCAAAGGAAAAAATCGACGCCGCGATGAAGTTGGAAAAAAAGCTGACCGATCCTTTGCTGATGAATGAAATCCTGTATCAAAGATATATTTCCAAGACTTATCGCACCAAGGGCGCGGAAGTCCAAAGCTGGATGACAAAATATTATAATATGCCCGGCGCCGAGCGCATGGTCGGCTTGGCCAAGATTAAAAAGGTTCAGGTCCGCGGCGCAAAAATTCCGAAAACAATCAACGGCAAGTCTATCGAAGCCGCCCAGTCCGAGACTTGGACGGACAAAAAATACAGCGGCGATACGGATAAAAAAATATTCAGATTCAAAAAGGCGATTCGCAAGGGCAGCACCAAAACCGCGCGAAAACTGCTGGAAGAGAAATCTTTTAATGGAAAGCTGACCGAATCCGATTACGGCCGCCTGGCGGGGCGATTGGCATTTATCTATTACACGAACGGCGAATATGAATTGGCCAAAAAATGGGGCTTTGTCGCAGCCGATGCAAAATCGGAATACGGCCTGTGGACGATGGGCCTATTGTATTTTAAGGAAGAAAAATATCGCGAGAGCCAGAAATATTTCAGCGAAATTCTGAGGCTGGAACAAATTAATGACGCGCGCAAGATCGAGGCTGCGTTCTGGGCCGGACGCGCCGCCGCCGCCAATGATGATAAGAAAAGCGCCAGGAAGTACTGGAAAATCGGCGCCGAGCATCCGATGGCTTTCTATGGCGCGCTGTCTTCGATCATGTTGGGATATATTCCGTATTATGAGTTCTTTGAACAGGATTCCACCGACGAGGATATCAAGGAATTAACCGGCACGAAATATGGAAAACGCGCGTTGGCGCTGCTGCAGGTCAGGCAAAAGGCCAGGGCAGAGGAATATTTGAAATTGCTGGTCACATCGGATGCGTCCGATAAAATCCTGCATGCGGTGAATTCCGTCGCCACGGCTTATGCGCTGCCGCGCGTTTCCATGCAGATCGCGGGCGTTGTCCGCGACCGCGGCATTATGGAAATCGACAGCGATATTATTTTTTCGGCGCAGTATCCGCTGCCCGATTGGGAGCCCCTGGGCGGATGGTCTATCGACCGCGCGCTGCTGTTCGCGATTACAAAACAGGAAAGCGGATTCAAGGCAAATGCGAAATCCGGCGCCGGCGCGAATGGCGTCATGCAGCTGATGCCGGGAACCGCCAAAATTGTCGCCCGCCAGAGCAAGATGAAGTTTTCGGATATCGACATGTCTAACCCCGAACACAACATGTTTCTGGGCCAGCAGCACATTGTGGATTTGCTGGCGCATCCGAACATCAATAATAATGTTATAAAAATGCTGGCTTCCTATAACGCCGGAATCGGCATGGTGGCGAAGTTCGAAAAGACATTCGGCGCATCGGATCCGCTGCTGTATATCGAAAGTTTCCCGGCATACGAAACGCGCGGCTATATCAAGCGCGTCATGTCCAATCTGTGGCTGTATCGCGCAAAGCTGGAACAGCCGCTGACATCAATGCAGGATTTGGCGGACGGCAAATGGCCTTTGTATAACAGCGAAGACGAATATGTGCAGCAACAGATTGCAAACCGCCTGTCGATATGAATCAGAAATAGTTATGAAAACACCGCCCACTTTTGAAATTGAAAATGAAATTGCCGGTAAATTCAAACTTATCGCCGGCGTGGACGAGGCCGGCCGCGGCCCGTTATGCGGGCCCGTGGTCGCGGCGGCCGTCATATTTTCGTCATTTGACATAGACATTCCCGTCGTTATTGCCGATTCGAAACAAATGACGCGCAAGAAGCGCGCCCTGGCGTTCGACTGGATTACAAAAAATACGGTATGGGCCGCCGGCCAGTGCAGCCCGGCCGAGATTGACGGGATGAATATTCTGCGGGCGTCAATGCTTGCGATGAAGCGCGCCTTGGCTGGATTGTCCCGGACGCCTGAATTTTCGCTGGTTGACGGAAACAGGCTGCCTGATGGGCTGGCGGGCCGCGCCGTTGTGCGCGGGGATGCGAGGTCTTTATCCATCGCCGCCGCGTCTATTGTCGCCAAAGAGACCCGCGACAGGATAATGACGGAATTGGCGGGCAAGTTTCCGCAATATGGCTGGGAAAGGAATGCGGGATACCCGACAGCGTCACATTTGCAAGCAATCGAAAAGCATGGTATAAATCGGCATTACAGGAAAAGCTTTGGCCCGGTTGCCAGGATTCTGGCCAAAGAATCCGGAATAAACAAAGGATGAAAATTATGCATAAATCGGAAAAATTGTCAGAATTTAATATTATGCAGATAAATTTGGGCTTATCTGACATGTTGGGATTACTGCGTTGTATTGCTGAAGCAAAGAAAGCCGGTGATAAACATAATATCGACAAAGCCGGCGGGTCTCTGTCTGTAGATATTGGGCGCATCGAGAATTATTTAAAATTTATTGACGCGTTGAATTCAAGCAAGGGTTCGGAATCCGTAATGAAAGACAAACAGAAAATAAAACTCATATTGTCGGAATGGTGCGAAAGCCAGGCGGAATCCGATAAGGATTTTGCATGTTCCGTCATAAATATGGTGGAAGACAGGCTGCTGAATGGGGGAAGGGCGACGGCGTATGAAAGAATTTATTTTTCGCTGAAAGATTTTGAATATGAAAATAATCGATTAAAATCATATGAAAAGGATTTGTCCGATATGCTTAAATGTGATGACGAAACTTTTCTGAAAAATTATTATAAATTAACTTTTAAAGATTTTGCGATTAAGTATATTGAAAACAGATTGAAAGATCCTGATTATATATGTATATTAGGCGTGTCGATTTCCACGATCCAAGCTTATATGATAAATATATTGCCGGAATTAAAAAATTGTCCGCCGGATAAATTTAAGGAATTTTTAACTAAATACGATTTGAATGGCAGAATCTTGTATAAAATCAATGTTGAATTAAGGGCAAAAAAGGATTTTTTAGTTAAGTATATGCAAGAAGATTATCGTGCATATATCGCGGATAAGGAAAAAATATTAAAGTCGAACAAGAGATTGTTTAATAAAAACAAGCATGATTTTGCTATGGCTATCGAATGTTTCCCGGATATATCGGGTGAAGTGCGGGAATTTGTGGCGCGCAAGACGCGAATGCAAAAGCTTTTATCAAAGTTTAATATCAAAGGAGAAAGAAAATGAAAATTCGAACGCTGGAAAATGTGAATGTCAAAGGCAGGTTCGTATTGCTGCGCGATGACTTTAACGTCCAGATTACAGATGGCAGAATCATGGATGCCTTTCGAATCGAACAGAGCATGCCGACGATTCGCAAATTGCGCGAGGCCGGCGCAAAAATCGCCATCTGCGCGCATTTTGGGCGGCCAAAGGGCGAACGAAATATGGAGTTTACCTTGGCCCCGATTGCAGAGCATCTGCATGTTAAATTAATCCCGGACTGTCTGGACAAGGGATTTATGGCCGATATGCGGGACGGCGATATAGTTTTGTTGGAAAATGTCCGCTTTTACGCGGGCGAAGAAAAAAATGACCCGGAATTTGCAGCAAAATTAGCGGAAGGATTCGATATATTTGTAAACGATGCGTTCGCGGTCAGCCATCGCGCCCATGCATCGACGGTCGGCGTTGCCGAAATCCTGCATTCGTATGCGGGCCAGCTGCTGGCATCCGAAATAGAACACCTGGCCCGGGTTATGGAGAATCCAAAGCGCCCGCTGCTGTCCATTGTCGCGGGCAGCAAGGTTTCAACAAAATTAAACGTGCTTAAATCATTGGTGAAAATGTCCGACAAATTGATTGTCGGCGGTGCGATCGGGACAACATTTAACTTTGCGATGGGCAAGAAAGTCGGCAATTCTTTGTACGAGGCCAATATGAAAGACACTGCGCTGGAAATTTTGGAATTGGCTGGTCGGCATAATTGCGAAGTTCTGGTTCCGATTGACAAAGGCGTCGCCAAAGACTTTGTGCGCGACGCCGTGCGCATAAACAAAAAGTTGGATGAAATATCAGACGATGACATTATAATCGATGCCGGCATCAGAACCACGGAACGCAATATAAAGGCAGTCAAAAGTGTCAAGACTGTCATCTGGAATGGAACGGTCGGGATGGCGGAATGGTTTCCCGTTTGGTCTTATGGCTCGTTTTCGATTGCGCGCGCATTGGCGCTTGAAACGGCCAAAGGCAATTTGGAAAGCATTGTCGGCGGGGGCGATACTGTGGCCGCATTGGAAGAAACCGGCACCAAAGACGATATGACGTATGTTTCCACAGGCGGCGGCGCATTCTTGGAATTTATCGAGGGAATCAACCTGCCGGGCATCAAGGTGCTGGAAGTAAGAGATTGAAATTACTTTGATTACCATTCCCCGCCCCATTATTCCGCTATCAATCCACATTCCTGCCCTAACATCGTCATTCCCGTCCCCGCGGGCATGACGAGGGCGTAGATATTGTGCATAACGGCAGGGATTGGAATGACCAGTTCCATTATGCAGACAAAAAATATCTTGTTTTTTTCCTTTATTTTTACTTTTTCGTACATTCTTTATAACTAGTGTATACTAATTTCTTAACTCGCACAGGGATAACAAAGTTTGTTGATTTGGTTTTCATAAAATATCCTCGAATTTTTTGACTTGCACAACCAACCCACGAAGAGTGAATCTAGTTGATTTCTGGCTTATGATTAGCTGCGTGTTCTATTTTGCTGGTACGATCACAAAATAATACTATTTATATATATTTGATACAGAGTTCTAAAACTTACAGAATATTGATATTTTAGAAGTTTATTTCTAAAATACTTGATTTTTATATTTTTTCTGGTTATAATAGTTAAAAAGAGGTTACGATATGATAGATCGTCCAAAATATATAAAGAAACTGCTTTCAGTCAAAGACCAAGACCTTGTGAAAATAGTCACCGGGGTTCGTCGTTGTGGTAAATCAACCCTGTTCAAGTTATATCAAGCAGAATTATTGAAAATGGGGGTCATGCCAGAACAAATACAAGATATAAATTTAGAAGATTTGGACAACGAGCATCTGAAAGAATATCATAGACTTTACAATCACATAAAATCTAAATTAGTCCCAAATAAGAAAAACTATGTATTCCTTGATGAAATTCAAGAAGCTGATGGTTTTGGAAAGGTTGTTGATTCCCTTTTCTTAAAAGGGGCTGATGTATATGTGACCGGTTCTAATTCCAAATTGCTATCCGGCAATATAGAACACACAATACAGCGGCAAACATTCAAAATAGAAATGTATCCGTTGTCGTTCAAAGAATATTTGTCCGGTTATCATTGGGCCGGTCATGATATGGATCGCGGAAATATAGAATATGCTTTTTCTGAATATATGAAATATGGCAGTTTCCCAAAAATCTTGGAATTTAGAGATGTAGACCGCATAACGACATTGGATAAAGAAAGAAATATTACCGCCCCATTAAGAGATTTCAAAGAAGACGAAATCAAAACATTCCTATCCGGAGTTTATGACAGAGTCATCTTAAAGGACATAGTGGAGAATAAAGGAATTCAGGATATAGTCCGTTTGAGAAATATATTCAAATTTATGGCAGATAATGTGGGAAAAGAAGCAATTTCTATTCATAAAATGTCAAAAATAATGTCGGATAATGGAAATGTTATAAACACCCATACATTGGAAAATTACATAGAAGCATTTTGTAACTGCTTTATGTTGTATAGAACTGACAGATATGATATTCGCGGCAAAGCATTGCTAAAAACACAACAGAAATATTATATGGTTGATTCTGGTATGCGAAGATTGATTCTTGGGGGCGCGGCAGAAGATAGCGGTCGTATCTTGGAAAATATCGTGTATCTGGAACTGCTTCGCAGGGGGTATAATGTTTATATCGGAAAAATGGGCAAAAAAGCGGCAATAGACGGCAAAGATGTCCAATTGGAAGTTGATTTTGTTGCCGAAAAAAATAACACAAAAGAATATTATCAAGTATCATGGTCTGTGCTGGGCAATGAAAAAACAATGAAACGAGAATATGCTCCGCTTGAAGAAATTGATGATAATTATCCCAAATATCTGTTGACAATGGATATCGGTGAAGGCGGACAGAACGGAATAAAAAGATTTAATATCCTGGATTGGTTGCTAAGGGAATAAACTTATTATTATACTGCTATTGTTGCAAATACTCTGAATTTCAGGGCAAATATAATCACATATAGGGATAAAATTGCTGTTGAAAAACTGAAGCAAATTCGAATTTTTTGACTTGCACAACCAAGACAAAGGCCAGGGTGGGTCTGTTTGATTATATTTTTCTCAATAAAAAAGCATAATTTTCGGTCGGTCGGCTTGTATTTTCCCGAATCATGCCTATATGCATGATAAATTCGCGAATCGGATTTTTGTATGTTATAATTCTTTGAAAAATAAAAGGATTTTTACTATGGCTCTCATTCCTATGGTTATCGAAGAATCCCCGCGCGGGGAACGTTCGTTCGATATTTATTCCAGACTGCTGCGCGACCGCATCATTATGTTGCAGGGCGCTTTTGATACGCAGATGGCGAATTCTATCATTGCCCAGCTGCTGTTTCTGGAATCAGAAAATCCGAATGCCGATATTTCATTATATGTTCAATCTCATGGCGGCGAAGCGGATGCCTGTTTTGCGATTCTAGATACCATGAATTACATTAAATCCCCGGTTTCCACAATCGGCATGGGCCTGGTGGCCAGCGCCGGTTCCATCATCCTGGCCGGCGGCGAAAAGGGAAAGCGTTTCGCGCTGCCCAATGCGACCGTTATGATTCACCAGCCGTTAAGCGGCGCCCAGGGTCAGGTCACCGATTTGGAAATTCAAATCAAGCAATCGGTCAAATTAAAACAAAAATTGATTGAATGCTATGCGGACTGGACCGGCAAGACAAAGAAAGTCATTGCCGATGCGATAGAGCGCGACAACTTTATGTCTGCGGCCGAGGCAAAGGATTTTGGCCTGATTGACGATGTTCTGGTCAGAAAGGCCTGATTTCATCAATTGCGAGGAATTAAGTATGAGCGACGATACGATAAAATCACAAGAAACGCATGCGCATGAAGTTTCGCATAATATTTGCAGTTTCTGCGGCAAGGCCGTTCACGAGGTGAAAAAGCTGGTTTCTGGCAAAAATGTCTGCATTTGTGACGAATGCATCAATTTGTGCAATGACATTATGGCGGATGACATGCGCGCCGAAATTTCCAAGGACGCATCCAAATTGCCGACCCCGTCCAAGATTTATAAATTCTTGAACGAATACGTAATTGGACAGGATGATGCCAAGCGCACGCTGGCGGTCGCCGTCTATAATCATTACAAGCGCCACAGCGCGGCCCTGGCGTCGAGTGTTGAAATTCAAAAGTCGAATGTTCTGATGATCGGGCCGACCGGCACCGGAAAGACTTTGTTTGCGCAAACTTTGGCTCGTATTCTGGATGTCCCGTTTGTCATTGCGGACGCGACCACCCTGACCGAGGCGGGCTATGTCGGCGATGACGTTGAAAGCGTCCTAACGCGCTTGCTGCAAAATGCGAACTTTGACATAGAGCGCGCGCAAAAAGGCATTATTTATATTGACGAATTGGACAAGATTTCCCGCAAATCCGAAAATCCGTCCCTGACGCGCGACGTTTCTGGCGAGGGCGTTCAGCAAGCCTTGCTGAAATTGATCGAAGGGACGGTCGCGAATGTTCCCGCCGGCGGCGGCGGGCGCAAGCATCCCGGGGAAACAACCGTGCAGATGGATACCGGCAGGATTCTGTTTATCTGCGGCGGCGCATTCGAAGGATTGAATAAAATTGTTGGGAATCGCACAAATGAACGGCGCGGCATTGGTTTCGGCGCGAACGTGCAATCCAAAAAAGAATCCGAGGAAAAAAATCATCTGGATGATGTCCAGCCGGAAGACCTAGTGAAATTCGGTATTATTCCGGAACTTGTCGGACGTCTGCCTATTATTACTGTACTGAAAGAATTGGATGAGGAATCTTTGATAAAAATTCTGACAGAGCCGAAAAATGCCGTTGTAAAACAATTTGCGGCCATGCTGAATATGGACGGCATCAAGCTGACAATCATGGATGACGGTCTGGAAAAAATCGCGAAATTGGCGGCGGCTCGTAAAACAGGCGCTCGCGGTTTGCGCAGCATCTTGGAAAAGCTGTTGCTGCAGCCGATGTTTGACGCCCCCGATAAAGAAGATTTGAAGGAAATAGTCATAGACGGAGAGGTTGTGTCCGGCAAAAAGGCGCCGATAGAGATACTGGAAGACGCTAAGAAAGCCGCGTAAAAAAAGAACAAAGAAAGGAATAAGTTAATGAACAGCGAACAATTTTATGGGCTGGGCGCATTTCCCATACCTGCAGCCTATTATCCCTGATTTTGCTCTTTTTCCTTTCTTTGCTCTTTGGTCTTTTTCTTACTTGTCATCCCGTGGCTGTCATTGTGCGGCTTGACCGCACAACCCAGGTAAATGGAGTCT
>JAIRLB010000005.1 GCA_031259745.1 Rickettsiales bacterium
TATCTATCGCAGACTTGTTTTTTTATCCAAATTAAAAGCCCCTTATCTATAAATTATAAACAAACATTTATATCATCATATCTTCCTGAGGGGCATGATCTAACGCAAGCCATGCCATCTCTATACGGCGCTGCGGCCGGACATCCGTTTGTGCATGTCTGACCTTCCGGGCACTCCGGCAAACAGACTCTGTTCGCATTGACATACGGTTTGTTGCTTGGGCACACCGCAACGCAATTTGTGTCATTTATATACGGCGTATCGGCCGGGCATCCGTTTGTGCATGTCTGACCGGCCGGGCATACAGTCTTGCAAACCCTGGCTTCATCAGCGTACGGCTTGTTGCGGATGCAGCGCTCGCTGCATTCAGAGTAGTATTCATTCACTACATACGGTTCATTATCGTTCGTGCATTGGTTATGGCATGTATGACCCAGCGGGCATCTATCGCTCCAACATGCATTGTTTTCATCAATGTACGGCAAGTCAGTGTCGCATTGACTCACGCATCGGAATAAGCTTCTGGTATTTATATACTGCTTGTCGTCGGGGCAATTCGCCACGCAGCTCGTGTCATATATATACGGCGTTGATGTCGGACAGCCATTCGTGCATGTCTGACCGGCGGGACATGATTCAAAACAAACATTGTTCGCATCGGCATACGGTTTGCCGCTGGCGCATGTCGCCACGCAGCTCGTGCCATTTATATACGGCGTTGATGTCGGACAGCCATTCGTGCATATCTGACCGGTCGGGCATACATCAAAACAAACATTGTTCGCACCCACATACGGTTTGCCGCTGGCGCATGTTGATTCACACAACGTGCCGATGCTCTTCTGACCTGCGGAGCAAGGGTTAGATTCCATGAATTTTCGCATAACGTCTTGCTGGGACTTCGCAATTTTCGGCAGAACCATTTTCAGCCAGCCCATAACCACAGAATTATGCTGATTATACGAACCATCCGTTTTCCAAAGCTTTTCGCACTTGCCTAATACCGCCGCGCATATACCATCGCCGCTTGACGGATTACCCATTATCTTCAATAAATGCTTTATCAACCCATCGTTGGAATTGGTGGATATAAAGCTGTCGTTAAACGCAGCCGGCGGCGAAGCCCATTTCCATATATTTGACAGCATTTCCGCCTCGTTCAGACTCGAAGGAATCAAACTGTTGCCCACTATATGCTTTCCGGTCGGATCCAGACACCTCGAATATTCCTCACCGCATGCGTACTCGTCCTGCATGCATGAATCCAAGGCTGAAACGCAGCCGCGCAAATCGTATTGGTTTTTGTTCTGGCTGACCGCCAGACGGCCTTTTTGCAGCATGCCCTGAGCTTTGCTTATTCTCTGTTTTGTCTCTTCCAGGCGGGTTTCCAATTCCCGCTCGTACTTAATGCATGCCTTGTCTATCTCAATATCGTATCCGTTGATGACATTGGATGGGGTGCATTCCTGACCCAAGTGCTTCTTGCAACGCGCCGTTGCCGTCGAATACAATGCCGCTCCGCGCTGGTTGGATATGCTGCCCACAGTGCCACCAGTGCCTATAATATCGGTTATGCCAAAGCCCACGTCTGATGAAAAATCCAAAAGCCCAGACAAATCTAGCACGCCGCCAGAACTTGCGGAAGATTGGGAGGTCGTACGCTTTACCTCTATCGTCATACCGCCGATTTTCTGCAATTCAGAGTTTATCTGAGAGTTGTCCGTCTGTTTTTCCATTGCTGCTTCGGCCTCGGTCTGAGTATAAAGAGCTTTTATTTCCTCGGCGGACATGCCGATATTCTGCATTTGAACCGCTATGTCCGACAGAGCCTCTGTTGCGGATTTCAAAGAATCTTCGGATCTTTTGTATTTCGATATGTTGGACGAGCAGCTGCATCGTCCCTGGACGTCGGACAGCACGTTGCAGAAATTATCCATGCATTCGTAATAAGATTTCCGGCATGTTTCATTCAGAGCAGCTGATGCCTTTTGCGTTTCCAGCCACTGCGCCGCTGCCGTAGTCCCAGACGAGCCCGTCGCAGCACGCGCAACAACAGCTCTGTTTGATGTGGCCGCCCTGGCAATCGGAACGCGGATGGCGGCTTTTGCAGAAGGGCGGCTTGATCTGGTTATCCGGATGCTTTCAGTACTACCATGGATTTTGTTGCGCGCGCACCAACCGTTTTCTGAAACGAAAGGCAGCAAAATCAAACTTAGTGCTAGAATACATAATAATCTTCTCATTTTTATATACCTGTTCTTAATCTATTTGGCCGACGATAATAATCCACCCTTTGGATTAGGCATAGTAGGGAAATAAAAATGTCGCGGAATTCTGGGATTTTTGAAATTAAAAAAACCGACATATTTATCGGTCCTTTGGATTGTACAATATATTTTATCTATTTTAATAAGTTAATACAAGGGAATTCCCGCTTTCGCAGAAATGACGGGTTAAGGAATAAGTTGGGCGCGGTTTCCGCGCCCCTACAACTCTGCAATAGATACTTTCTTGTCATTTGAGCCTAAGTAATAAGGAATAAGACCGAAGAATAATCAAAAAGAATAATAATATTCTTCACTGTTCTTTGTTCACTCTTCCTTAAATTGTTACATTTCCATCCGCGAATTCGATTTCGGCCGGCGTTGCGAAATCTTCCGCGCGGCTGATAATGCGGCCGGACGCATCGCGCACAATAGCATAGCCGCGCCGTAGAACGCTCTTGTAACTCAGCGAGCTTAACATTTGCCCCAGATGGCCGACCGCCTGGTTTAATCCGGTCATTCTGGTTTGCAGAATCTTCGGGAACGCGGACAAAGCCTCTATCCGCTGACTGGACGACGCAACTTTGCCGTTTATAATTATATTAAGCGTGCGGGTCAGATCATCCAGACGCTGCGCATGCTCCATAACCAACTGCTTAGGATTCTTGACGTTAATCGATTCGACGCGCTGCTTGGCATTCACCAGACGGCCGGCAAAGCCGGCGGACAATCTGTGCGACAGATTCTCAATTTCCTGAATAAGCGACAGCTTGGTCGGAACTATGGCCTCGGCCGCGCCGGTCGGCGTGGGCGCGCGAAAATCGGCCGCAAAATCTATCAGCATCCAATCCGGTTCGTGGCCAACGCCGGAAACCAAAGGAATATTGCTGGCGGCAGCGGCGCGCACGACAATCTCTTCCGAAAATGGCAGCAAATCTTCCAAAGACCCGCCGCCGCGCGCAACAATTATGATATCGACGTTGTTCATGCGGTTAAAGTATTCGATGCCGGCGGCAACCTCGGCAGCCGCGTTTGCGCCCTGGACGGTCGCCTGATACAGAATCACACGGACAGGGAAGCGCTCGCGCAATCTGTTTTGAATATCTTGGAACGCCGCGCCTGTCGGGCTGGTGACAATGCCGACAGCCTGCGGCAAACGCGGCAGAGGCTTTTTTCGGGACGCGTCGAAAAGCCCTTCGGCGGCCAGCTTTTTCTTGCGTTCTTCCAGCATTTTCAGAATCGCGCCCGCGCCGGCCATTTCGATTTCGCCGGCGATAATCTGATAGTTGCTACGGGCAGGATAGGTCGTGAATTTGCCTGTAATAATAACCTCCATGCCTTCTTCCGGCTTGAAGGACAGCGGGGTTCCGCGCCAGATTATCACTGATATCGCGGCGCCGGAATCCTTTATCGTCATATAAATATGGCCGGACGCGGCCCGCGTGATTTGCGACAGCTCCCCGCGGATCTTAATAATCGGAAAGGCCGCCTCGACTACGTTTTTCAACAGGCCGGCGGCATCGCTGACGCTGAATATCGTATCCGGCTTTACAAAAGGTTCTGGTTTTCGCAATGTCACGCCTTCAAATATAGCAAAATATAAAACAACTTTCAACAATCATATTCTGTTGTAATTAGATTCGCCCTTGGGTATAATAATTGCGAGCGCCAGCATAAAAAGCGGTTTTGTTATGAAAAATGCGACCATCTTTAATAACGATCAATTGTCCAAAATCGAGCCGCCGCTGTATATCGGCGGATGGAGCGCCGCCAACCACTGGGGGCTGCTGGACGACTATACCTTGAAAACCTTTGTTTTCTGCCATAAAACACAGGCGCAGAGGCAATTGGTTTCCGACAAGCTGGAAATACAACCCGTATCGCCCCATTTATTCTACGGCCTTATTGATGTTGGCGGCGCAGCCTTGTCCAATATTCATAAAACGCTGATCGACGCGATTCTATATCCCGATTTCTTTGGCGGCACGGAAAATGTCAACAGGATGATAGAAAGCTACAAGGCGCATTCCGAAAAGAACTATGAAGTTTTAAAAAAGTACGCCTTGCGCGCAAAAAACGCGATGCTGGCGCAAAAAATACGTGAAATAACGGCCACAAAATGATAAAACGCAGCGAGCTTGTCAGATTGGCGAAACAGACGGGCGTCAATCATCCTGAAATTGTCGAAACCGAGTACGTCAACGGCATATTGATCGACGCCATGTCGCGCGTCCTGACCAAGGAACAATTCGCAATCCACGGCGGCACATGCCGAAACAAAGCATATAACGGCATGCCGGGCGTTTATTCCAATGAAGAAATAGACGAATACTTCAAACGCAACCGTTTTTCCAAGGACATTGATTCTTATATCGCGCCGGCATTAAATAACGAGAAAGAAATCAAGAACATCCTGCATGCCTCGTCGGATTTCATATATCGGGATTTCGGCGTCAGGCTGCATGTCGAAGATATGTCCATTATGGGGAAAGCCCCGCCGAAAAGCCATCCGTTCAAACATCCGCGCGTTGATGTTTACATTCCGTACGAAGGCCCAATGGCTTCGGAAAAACACCATTTTCCAAAAATTAAATTGACATTGGATTCCGACGATTCGCCGATATTGCTAACCACCCGCCGAATGATATATCACCCTTTTTCGGACAGACAGGAAAACGATCTCATCGGCAACTGTTTTTCATTTACAGAACTGTTCGCCAGAAAATTGCTTGTGATGTACTTACGAAAAGAAGGCCGGGATTTGTACGATGTCGCGATATTGCTGTCCACTTATGACATTATGTCGCATCTGGACGACGTGCGAAAAGTTCTGCGCGAGAAAGCGCGCAGATACGATGTGAAACTGCCTGAGAATCTGATTGGATTTGAAGACGCGCTGCGCGCCAGCTGGGACAAAACCATCATGCGCATGATTCAAAAGCCGCTGCCGTTTGAAGAATGCATGAGCCAGCTGAGAACCGTCTTTGATAAAATCAACCGGACGAAAGAGCAATATAAGCTGTCCGTTTTGAATAATATTAATGAGCGCTAATCGACCGCCTTAATTTCAATACCCGGCTTCAGCGACATTTTATATACTTACAAGAGCATCCAAGGATTTATTCCAATCCGGCGGCGCGGCCAAGAATCATCGCCTTTTCACGCAATATATTTTCAAATTCGGCATCGCCGCTTATTCTGGATTCAAGTTTGCCCATATCGTACGGATATTTCTTTGAAAACTGATCATAGGTTATATCCAACGGGCCGCTTGTAACCTTGTGCTCTAACCACCAGTGAAGCGGGGTTTCCATAATCTTCCACTGACCGGCACCGCCGGCGGCCCGATATATGTAATAGCTGCCGACCAGGCAAAATCCGGCGGAAGGATTGCATTCCCTATCTGGAATCATGTCAAACACTTTCTTATAAGTCAGCTTGTACTTGAACGATTCGCGGAGAAGATATACGATTTCAGGCAGAGAAAATTTGCCAAATTCCGGCATCGCATAGCCTGCGGCCTGCAATACTAATCTATCGGTTGCTTTATTATACGCATCTAACTTGTTCGTCATGCGAATGATTATACATAACGGATATGCAAAAGTATATATATTTTATAATTCTGTCAGGGGCCAGCGCGGGCGCGGCGCGACCGGTTCGGCGACCACCCGGCCCAGCAGATAATTTTCCAGGCCCGCCCATGCAATCATCGCGCCGTTGTCGGCGCATAAATCCAGCGGCGGCGCGGCGAACGCCATCCCATTTTCTGCGGCCGTTTTTTCCATTTCCGCGCGGATTGCGGTATTTTTGGCCACTCCGCCGGCAACCACCAATGTTTTCGGCGCGGCCTTTACAACACGCCCATCACGCAGGGCATTGCCCAGACGGCTTATTATGCAATCCACTACGGACGCCTGAAACGACGCGCAAAAATCATTTAATCCGCCTTTGCCAAGAGCGGCCGGAGCATTTTGCAAAATTGTTCTGGCGGCGGTTTTTATCCCGCTGAAACTGAAATCGCATCCGGGCCTGTCGCATAACGGACGCGGAAACTTGAAGGCCGCGCCGTCGCCCAGCCGGTATGTGCCCGCCGCTGCCACGAGCGTCTCGTTCGCGTAGTCGATCGTCGCGGCGGGCGCCGCGCCGCGCGCCGCGTAG
>JAIRLB010000034.1 GCA_031259745.1 Rickettsiales bacterium
CATAAGATCGGCAACTTTCCTGTGAATCTCGCGCGCCTCGGCTTGCAGGAAAATCAGACGATTGGCAGCGTTGAAATGTTCATCGTGGCCCTAGGATACAAGGCGGGGGCTTCTTGAAAAAGTGGAAGCATAAATATGCCTGTTGCCGCTTTTAGCTTGATTCCGCGCAAGGGATAGTAAAATTCCATATTCCGACATCATCCGAAAAACTATATCCGGTGTCCATTTTGCAAGAATTTTGTGAAGAGTTGCTGCCTGCTGCGGATGTTCCGCATCTGCGGATGCCGTCTTTATCGCTCATGCAGCCGCAAGCGTTGCATGTCCCGCTGTCGGATATCGGGCTGCCCCAATAGTTGTCCGGGCACCGATAGACTGTTTGGCCGTCGCAGCTATCGCCTGGATAAACTTTGCATTCCACGACATTATGGCTGTTGGCGGTCTTGCAATATGTGTTGGCGGGCGGATAGCCACTGCATAGGTCTCCATAATCGCATCCAGTTGCGCTGGGGGACATGCTGCCGCATCTTTTGGTCGTGTCCGTATTTGCTGAACAATTGCCGCAGCACGTATGCTCTGCCTCCCATGGCCCGTCGCTATCGCCCGACATGGGATAGTCGTAAGGGCATGAATATAAACCTAGTAGATTTTGAGTGCATTCCGTATCATGATAATCATAATTCTGAGAACATGCAGAATCATCGGAATCGCTATATTCGCACTTGATGCTGTTTTCTTTGTTATTTGTCGGTACCCAGCCATAACAGTCGGCTGCCGTTTCGCCGCAATACTGTGTCACGCATGCGAATATTAATATGAAAGTTATTTTCTTCATCCAAACCTCGTCTTTCGTTAATAAAAAACACCTGGAAATACAGGTGGTTGGAGGTTCGAAACTACATGATATATAGTGCGGCCTATTTGGCAAAGCCTTATTAAGCAGCCCTCCAACCAAAGGTTGGAGACAAATGCGCACGGTAACGCGTTTCGCCTGCGTATCATGAGGGTTTCGACACCCCGTAACCGGAATTCCCGATTACATGTTTATAATATTATAAGTCTGGTTAGATTGCAAACAAATTTTTTTATGGACAAAGCATTGTAAAGCCGCTAAAATACAACTTATAAAATACCGCTAATCTAAACGACCGATAAATATGTCGGTTTTTTTATTTTCAAAAATCCCTGATTTCCGCGACATTTTTATCCCCCTTTTATGCCTAATCCAAAGGGTCGTTTGCTGTGGCTGCTCAGCATTTCCGCGTTGATTTCTTTCGGCAAAGCCAACGCGCAAAATAATGACTCCGTTTTTACAAATCGTATAGATGTCATGTCCAAATATCCGAACAAAAAGCCATATCCGAAACATAATGAATTTATATCGTGGCTGCGCACGCGCTATGCAGAATTTTGTGAAAAAGACAGAAACAAAATATTCCGGATTTGATGAATTCGCACGTAGATTTGTCGAATCTCGCGCCAATTCGCACATATGCCGAGCGCATTGGCAAAAAAACAAACGAGGGAAAGATGAAATATACAAAATCTGGTTTAAAATTTATCATGAGCAAAATTTTCATACTGCTGACAGCGGCGCTTTATTTTGTTATTTTTCGGAAAGACGCGACCGCTCACTATATCAGTACCTATACAGCTACTTCTAACTGCGGTACCTATGATATTTGCAATTTCTATAATGCCCAACAAAACTGGGGCATTAAATGCTTCTCGGGTTCTTATTGTGCCGGAAACTGCACCTCAACAGTACCTTCTTGTTTAAGATGCCCCGAAGGAGGCACAGTATCATCTTCACTATATGCTGCCGTCGCCTGTTCTGTCACGTGTTGTCATCATAACGGACTCGGAAGTACTTATAAAGACCCCTCTCATTCTTATATCATTAATTACTGCGTATCAGCTTCTTTTAACTATAAAAGTATAACAGATTGCTATAAAAGTGGCGGTTCTGACACTTCCGGAACTTTTATATATGAACCATACTGCCAATATTCATTATGAAAAATCCAATTGTATCCGTAATCATTCCGAATTATAATTATGCAGAATATCTTCGCGATACATTGGATTCTGTCCGCGTTCAGACATTGACCGACTGGGAGTGCATTATAATCGACGATGCAAGCGACGATGCCTCGGTTTCAATCATTCAGGAATTCTGCAAACAAGACCCGCGATTCAGACTGATTCGGCTGACCAAGCAATCGGGCGTTTCTGCCGCGCGAAACATGGGGTTGGATGCCGCTGTCGGAGAATACATAGCTTTTCTTGACAGCGATGATTGCTATTCAGAAAACGCGCTGGAAATCTTGGTATATGTCGCAAAATCAACAGGCGCGGACATCGTGGGCGGCAGGGCCATGGTGGTTGAAACAAACTTCAAATTCGTTCCCATTGGAAATATTAAAATCTCTGTGGATGACTTTCATGTATTTCGCAATCCAGCCGATTTAATATGTGTGCCGCAGGAGTTCAATTGGTGTTGGATATGGAGAAGAATCTACAAACGCAAAACCATTGGGGATGCGCGATTCTTGCCAGAATTCAAAGCCATGGGCGACGACTTGTTCTTTATGCTGCAAGTGTCGCACCGAACATTATTATTTGCGGAAAGCAGAAATATTGCGATTTTTCACAGAAAGTCCCCCTTTTCAATTTCAGCAAACAGAACCGGACCCGAAAGCTTTCAATTTTTCCCGCGGCTGCTGGACAGCGCGGCGCAACTGGAGAGCAAATATAGCGGCAGATTCTGGCGCGTATTTTACGACGCTATGTTCATGTATCTTATGGATGAAACGATTGTCAAAAACAAATTGCGAATTGAGGCGCGAAATGTTCTGAGCGCCTGCTGCTGCCTGTTTCCATCGAGATATTTATCTTTCAAAAAAAGATTTTTCCTGCGGTTTTTGCGAATCTTTCTGAGAAAACAAAATGTTTGACATTATTTATTGTTTTGACGGCAAATTCTGGATGCAGGCAGCGGCGTCAATAAATTCTTTGTTAAAATCAAAATCACCGGACACGGTTTACAGCATTCATTGCGCGGTTCCGCGCGGAACCGCCGGGCGGCGCAAAATTGAAAGTCTGGTCCGCCGGACAAATTGCCGCCTGATTTGGAAGGAATTGAAAAACAAAGAAAATCCCTTTCGCAATTTTGACCACAGGCTTTGGAGTCCGGTTATTTTCTACCGCTTGTTTGCGCACCGAATTTTCCCAAATTTGCAAACCGTCCTGTATCTTGATTGCGACACTATGATAAATCACGATTTGACAGAACTTTTCAATACAGAATTCCAAGGATTTGCTGTCGCGGCAGTTGAAGATTTGGCAGATGAAAAAAATCCAATAAACTTATTTGGAAAAT
>JAIRLB010000039.1 GCA_031259745.1 Rickettsiales bacterium
GGACTTGGGACGCGTTGCTTATGAAATCTGTTGATGACTTTAATAAAAAATATGGTTAGAATGGATTCAACGGGAATAAAAAATGACATCAATATTAAAATCTTTGTCAAAAGCGTCAAAAGGCGGCGATGTTGTGCTGTCGGTGCGCGATATCAGGAAAAATTTCATGGAGGGCGGCCAGCCCCTGCATATTCTGCGCGGCGGCGGATTTGATTTGCGCCGCGGGGAAATCATGGCGCTGGTCGGGCCTTCGGGCTGCGGAAAATCGACTTTGCTGCAATGCGTGGGATTGCTGGACAGGCCGTCGTCGGGCAGCATTCTGCTGTGCGGCGCATCCGTTCAGAAAATGGACGATGAAATGCGCACCAATATGCGCCGACGTAAAATAGGATTCGTATACCAGCGTCATAACCTGCTGTCCGATTTCACGGCATTGGAGAATGTCGAATTGCCGATGCTGGCGAATGGCGCGGACGAAGCCGCGGCCCGCCAGCGTGCCAGGATGCTGCTGAAATCCGCAAATGTGCTGCATCGCGCATCGCATCTGCCGGGCGAAATGTCCGGCGGCGAACAGCAGAGAACCGCCGTTGCGCGCGCGCTGGCCAATGATCCGGATATACTGCTGGCGGACGAGCCGACCGGCAGTCTGGATCCCCAGCATGCGGCGGCGGTATTTGATTTGCTGCTGGATTTGGTGCGCGGAAACAAGATGGCGATGATGTTTGTGACGCATGATATGAATCTGGCTGCACGCGCGGACAGAACCATTACAATCAAAGACGGGATTGTGGTATAATTCTTATTATCAATAAAAAACAGTCTAAGGAGAGAAAAATGCAAAAAGAATCAAAGTTTCCAAAGTATCAAAGCGCAAGATTTTACATAGTCGCGCTGCTGCTGCTTGCCGTCGGGATTGCAATCGGATGGCTGGTCTTCGGGGCGCCGCGCGGGAATATAGAGCGAATCGGGTTTACCAGTGAGCAATGCGGTGATTTGAGCTCTCAGATTTTGTATAGTAGTGCAGACGATGCAGAAAAGATTAAGATATTTAAAGAGGTTTATTCTGAAAATTGCGCCGGCCGCTTTGCAAAAATCAAAATACCGAAACCAAAGCTTGAAAGAACATCCGAACCGGAAGAGAAATTGTCGCAAGAAAATTGCGTAGCCGTTGAAAAAGTTCTAAAACAGCGGATATATATAGGGGATGATTCCACAGATCCGGATCATTATACAGACCGCGCGCAGGTATATGCAAATCTGGTTGTGCGCGGATGCCCTGAAAATGCGGATGGTTATAAGAAACTAGCTTTGCGCGATATTGAAATTGCCCAGGCGTTGAGAGATGGTTATTATCGTGATTATGAAATTAAAAGGATTATTGATACATACAAGAAACTTAATATGAAAGCCGAGGCAGAACGTATGTTCGAGAATATGAAAAAACTGACAAGTCCCGCCGTTGATTTTATTCTGCAAGTTGAAAAGATTTTCGAAGATTGGAAATAAGCCAATTGTAAAGCAAAAAGCGACGCAGGTTTTCGTGCGTTTTTATTCATGGTGTAATAAAAACTTGATTTTTTGGGCAATTAATATATAATCCAAAAGTTTTTGAAGTATTGCGGGCATAGTTCAAAGGCTAGAATGTCAGCCTTCCAAGCTGAAAATGCGGGTTCGAGTCCCGCTGCTCGCACCACCGGTTTTCACCGAGCATAGCGAGGACTGAAAATCGAGTGTCCGCCAGAGCCTTGGCGTAGGCGGATGGTTTGAAAACTATCCGTTTGGACATACCACTTTTTTAAGAAGTGGAATAAAGATTGGGCGTGCGCCGGAGTTGGAGAGCCGGGGCAGACTGTAAATCTGTTGGCTTATGCCTGAGCTGGTTCGAATCCAGCCACTCCCACCAAAAAATATGTTTTTCGTTAGATTTCTGGAACTTTTAAAGGGTTCTGGGAATCTGATGAGAAATATTATTGAATAATTACTCCCACCATGATGTAAAATTGATACCAATTAATAGTCCAAAAAGGAAAAATCTTTGGGTCAGGAATGGTATTTTCTATATTCGTAAGATGGTCAATGGAAAAATGGTATTGAAATCTTTGGGCACTGACGACCTTTTTTGGCGATATTTTTACTAAACAGGTATCAGGAACAGGTATTGTAATAAAATTGGTGCGTGTATGTAGTTATTCATTCAACTCGACGCTGTCGATCAGTGTCCGGTCAATCTGTTCCAATGCGACTGGCTGAAAATCTGGCGTGGCGACAACATCGCTGTCATCCTCAGGCAATATCGTTATTTCTTCCGCGGGGGTCGCGGCCAACACATTCACACGTGTATTTGCGCCGTATGTCTTGGATGTATATTTGCCTTTTAGACGTTCGGGAATCCTGATGTGGTTCATCGGGTTCACGCCATCGCCCACAAGATTCAGCGCGGACGCACCGGAAATCTGTTTTGCCTGCACGTTATAAACAGGCGCCAAGAAGTTTGTTGTTGCGGCCCTGCTTATGTGCGGCACAGCACCGCCAGTCAATTCGACAATTTGAAGGGCTCGCTCGCTTGCACCGTCGGGCTTTAATCTGAACAAGCCGTCCAGTCCATTGTATCCGCTAGGATCCAGCAAATATGCGGCTGCCGGTTTGTTCGAATGCAGCATGCCGATAGCCAGATTTGCGGCGTCGAATCCAAATGTGTCCAATCTGGAAGGCTTGTGACCAGATATGTGTTCGTATAGCTTTGCAAAGCCTTCGGATTGTTGTGGCAGGACGGCATACTTGGCGCCAGCCATGGATAAATCGCTCAGCAATTCCGTGTCGTCCCATAGTGCGGTTCCATAAAATCTGGCGTCCCTGGGCGCAACATCAAAATATCGCAGGAACGAAGCGATGGCTTTTGTATCACCGGCATTGCCCAGAAACAGCGCGGCATCGAACGGCGCCTTGCCCAAAGTGTCTGATTTATCCAGTTTGGCCAGTTGATTGTTGATGGATGATTTTTCAGCCGAAGTCAAAGTTTCCTTTACCAGAATATCCGAAAGGATTTCCCGCGCCTTGTCGTTGGCGGCGGTGCGTGCCGCATACATTGACGCCTTTTGAACCGCATGTTTGATGGAGTCGGAATTTCCCTCAGCATAATAAAACAATCCGGCGACCGGCATATCGTAAATATTTCCGGCCAGCAAGGCCGCTCCGGCCATCCTTTCGCCAGATGATGTTTTAGGGGCCATAATGACAACGCTTTGCGAACCGTCTTTTTGCATTTCTTTGATAATCGCCTCAACGCTTTGCGCGGGGATCAGCGCCATGGTCATGACTCCGTCACCGATTGCCGATGCGTCGGATGTAAACGACAAGACTGGCAGTTTATCCGGCTTCATCTCTCGCACCAATCTGGCGTCTTCTGCAAAGACGGGCCCGATGACGATATCCGGATGCACCGCCAGAGCGTTTGCTATAGCGCTTTGTTTTTGCAACCTGCTGCCGCTGACGTCATGGAACGTGACAGATATATTTTCATGTTTATGCTGCAAAAACGCCATTTCAATCGATGTGCTGATACCATGGCCTACGGCGGAATTATTACCCGACAAAGGCAGCAGCACCGCGATATTCTTTAAGTCGGATGATGGCGCGAATGCGCGCACTGCATCAGGATGGCCGTATATGTCATATTCGGGATAATAAAAACCACTTTGCATTTGCACGGGCGCCTGGGTCGGCATCTCTCCGTATTCGCCATACCAATCGGCCTGGGGCATGCAGGCGGCCAAGCATAAAATCAAAGCAAAAAATCTAAAAATTCTCTTTATAAACATTGAAAAATCCATTGCTATCATGTATCATACCTAATTATAATGCAAAAGGATTTCAAATGCAATCAGGGTTGTATATTGTCGGAACGCCGATTGGAAATATGGGAGACATGTCCCCACGCGCGGTTGAGGTTTTGCAAAAAGCGGACCTTGTTGCGGCTGAAGACACCCGTGTTTTTGGAAAACTGGCGTCTCGTTTTGACATCAAGACAAAAAAGGTATCTTTTCATGAGCATAATGAAAAGGAATCCCTATCCGAACTGACAGATAAAATTCAACAGGGCGCAGCTATTGCGCTGGTCAGCGATGCCGGCATGCCGGGAATATCCGATCCGGGTTTTCGTCTTATTCGGGAATGCCGTGCGATCGGCCTGCGGGTGTTCGTGGTGCCGGGTCCCGTGGCGGCCGTATCCGCATTGGTGCTGTCGGGATTTCCTACGGACAGATTCACATTCTGCGGCTTCTTTGATGAAAAGAAAGCGCGCGATGACAACAGAATCCGACACACTATCATTTACTATGAAAGCCCGAACCGCATAACGGATACAATCGCAGCGCTGGCGCGCGTTATGCCAGAACGCCGGATCGCCATAGTTCGCGAAATCACTAAGATGCACGAAGAAACGATAATCGGCTATGCGTCCGAACTGGTTGGTGGGGCAAAGCCGCGCGGCGAATTCGTAATTGTGGTCGAACCCGCGCCCGAGATTAAAATGTCGGATTCTGAAATCGCTGAGATCGTTGGCGATGTTGTGGCGAATTCGACAAAATCCGCTGCGGCCGATATCGCCGGACGCGCCGGAATTTCCAAGAAAGAAGCGTACAGAAGGTTGTTGAGCAAATGATAAAATTCGTCGGAAGTTTTGAAAAGGTCTCGGAACTACCCAAGACGCAATTCCCGGAATACGCCTTTATCGGACGTAGCAATGTGGGAAAGTCTTCTTTGATAAACGCTGTGGCAAACCGGGTTGTCGCGCGCACGTCTAAAACGCCCGGACGGACGCAGTCGCTGAATCTGTTTAATTTCTACGACCGAATCATGATTGCCGACCTGCCTGGATATGGGTACGCCAAAGTTTCCAAGGCGGATCAAATCCGATGGCTGGAAAGATTGGAAGACTATTTGTTAAACCGTCGCCAGCTGGCCCGCTTGTTTATTCTGATTGATTCGCGCGTTGGCATCAAAGAATCTGATTTGGATTTGGTTGATTTTTGTGACAGCAATGGTATCCCTTACCAAGTGGTGCTGACCAAAAAGGACAAAAAGATTCGCGAAAAAAATCAAGCGGATATTTCGGCTGACAATCATCCGGCGATGATGGAGAAAATTATCACGACATCGGCTGAGAAAAAATACGGAATAGAAGAATTAAGGGAAATACTTGGAATCAAATAAGAACGTTTTCTGCGCAAGCAATCCGCTAAGGCTGACCGACGCCCTACGGGAAATCATCGGGCGGGACGGCCCCGACTTTTCCAAATATATTATATTTTTGCCATCTCGCCGCGCGGTCCGCAGCGTTGAGAAAATGTTTGTGGAAAAGACGGGCGGCGCGGTCTTGCTGCCGGCCTTGGTCGCCTTGGGTGAATGGGTTGACGACGATGAGGATTCGGACGATGTCGGCCGGTCTGACGTCATATCAAATCAAGAGCGGGTCATTGTACTGGCCAAACTGCTGGCGGCCGATCCGAATATTCGCAATCTGTCTTCGGCATTACCTATTGCCCGCGACCTGGCGCGCATGCAGGATTATCTGGAAAATGAAGGCATAGGCAGTTCAGAAATCAAATGGATGGAACTGGTCGACGATAAGTATGCAAAGCATTTCCAGCACAAAGCCGCGTTCCTGAATATCGTCACGTCTGTTTTGCCAACACAGACCAAAAGCCAAACGACGCAGAGCCGAAAACGAAACAATGATATCCGCGCATGGAAAAAACAGCTGGACGGCAAAAAGAAAATCATCGTATGCGGCTCTACGGCCAGTGTGCCTGCAACCGCCGATTTGATGGAGCATATCGCGAATCTTGAAAACGGGTATATTATTCTGCCGGGAAAAATTCGCGGCCGCGCCGAGGATTTCGAGCTGAATACTAATCCGTACAACTCTGAATACAAATTCCTGAACATGATAAATATGACGCCGGACGACGTGCGGGTCATAGATGTCGGACCGTCCGATATTGATTTTTTTAATTTTGCATTCGGGAATTCCGGCAGCGCGTCTGATACATCCTGCCGTGCCCAACTGATAGAATGTGCGCGCGAAAGCGAAGAGGCTGCCGCTGTTGCGGAAATATCGGCGCACGCTGTTCGTGACGGCAAAACGGTCTTGGTCATAACGCCGGATGCCGCCGGAAACCAGCGCATAGCCGCCTGCTTGGGGCGACGGAACATATCGGCGGATTTTTCCGGCGGTTGGCCGGGAACCATGACGCCAGCAGGCCGCGCGATCCTGAATCTGCTTGATGATTGGACGGAAGCTGGGAATTCCGACTTTGACGAACTTTACAAAAACAATGAATTTAATCTGTTCAAAACATTAATCGTTATAGTTGAGAACTTTTCGGATAAAATGACGCCAAATTTTCAAATTGATTCCGATGATTCTGCAGCGGTATGGGATGCGCTGGAAAAAGTATCCGATGCGTTATCCAAAAACGAAATCATATTGAATATATCCGATGCGCGCGCAGTGATAGCGGACGCCTTGTCAGGCGTATCAATCCGTCCGCCGAAGGATGACGATGCGCGCGTCAGGGTGCTGGGGACGATAGAATCCAGAATGCAAAGCGCCGATGTAATTATCCTGACCGGTTTGAGCGAAGGAATATTTCCAGCCCGCGGATATGAGACTTCTTGGCTGCCGCGCGCCATGGCGGACAAAATCGGACTGCCGTCGCCGGATAGAAAAGTATCCTTGATGGCGATGGACTTTATGAGTCTGTCATGCGGGCCAGAGGTTTATTGGCTGCGCAGCCGCACCGCCGGATCATCGCAGACAATAGAATCGAGATTCATATCCCGCGTAGACGTTGCCCGGCGCGGTATAGACAAAACAGAGGCGTATGGCGTTCTTGCATCCGTACGTGGGCGCGATATGGTCGGATACAATCCGCTGGATTATTCCCCACCGCGCGTGCCGGCCGACTGCAGCGACGTTTTTGTTACGGAACTGGAATTGCTAATTCATAATCCGTATGCTTTCTATGCCCGTCATATACTGCGCCTGCGCCCGGTGAATGATTACTGGGCTGCGCCCGATGCGCGTGATTTCGGAAACTTGGTCCACAATGTTGTCGAAGTGGCGGCCGGCTGGCCAGCGGACAAAATTGTCTCGGAATTGGATCGTCGCGCCGTTGGCATCCTGCCGTCAGGCAGCGTTCTATTTCATTTCTGGCACAAGCGGTTTATGGAAATAGCCCCTGCGATTGAACGGATTCTGTCAGACAGCAGTGGCGCCGGCATTGAAATCAGAGGGCAGGTTAGTATCGCAGGCCGGACCGTTCGGGCCAAGGCAGACAGAATTTGGGATGGCGTCGTTCTGGATATCAAAACGGGCAAGGCCCCGTCCAGGCGGCAGCTGGAAGAGGGCAATATGCCGCAATTGCCGTTAGAGGCATATATCATGCAAAACGACGGATTTCCGATAAATACATCTGCAAAAAGCCGGACTCCTACAATGCGATTCCTGCAATTGCAAAGCAATAATGTAAAGCTGATAGAATATGATTCCGCCGCAACCCAGAAGATGATCGATGCGGCTGTGGCCAAGGTATCCCAGTTATTCGGCCGTTATTCGAATGATTTCGAAGCCTATGAATACTATGAAACCAGCGATGCAAAGTACAAGGCTTATGATGATCTAGCCAGGACGGATGATTAAATTTGCGCTACGTTTTTTAGGCATCAGCCACAAACTCTGGTCTTTGGCGCCCTTGCTCCATGTACTGTAGATAACCTGCGGTGTTCCACACGCGCTGTCACAAGCAGATGTAACCGCCCATGATGATGTGGAAATAAACAGCAATGCGAAAGCAAACACTGGACGGAAAAAACGACCGATTATTATGTCGGTTTTTTTATTTTCAAAAACCCCCGATTTCCGCGACATTTTTATTCCCGTTTTATGCCTAATCCAAAGGGTCGTTTTAATTGTACATAGCATTTTACCTATTTTGCCTAGGAAATACAAGGGGAAAGTATAGTTAAATCTTTAACATCAGACCCGTGTGATCTGTCGGCTTGCCGGCCAGTCGCGGCTCCATATCAATCTCGCAATCTTTGATTAATTTTTGCGCGGCCTTGTTCGCCAGAAAGTAATCCAGCCGCAGGCCCTGATTTTTCCCGACGGCATTGCCGCCGCGATATCCGTACCAAGTATATCCAACCTCGGCCGGGTGCAAATGGCGCCATGCGTCCAGCCAGCCCGCATCCAGCCATTTCCGCATCATGGCGCGGGCGGCGGGCGCGGAAATGCTGCTGCCCTTGTATGCCGGCGGATTCCAGACATCGCGATCTTCAATGGCCACATTGAAATCACCGGCAATAATGACTGCCTCTTCGCAGTCGATATAATTTTCGATATGCCGGGTTAAATGTTCCATCCATTCGATCTTGTACGGGAATTTCGGAGAATCAATACTTTCGCCGTTCGGCATATAAACATTGATGACGCGTAGCCGGCCGTCAATCACGCATTCGATATAACGCGCGTTCACATCTGGGTAATTAGGCAGCCCCAGCGTTACATCTTCAATAGAATATTTCGAAAAAACGGCGACCCCGTTATAGCTTTTCTGACCGAATACCTTAATATTATAACCATATTCGTCAAACAAATTGTGCGGAAATCCGGCCGTTTCAACCTTTAATTCCTGGGCCAGAATAACATCATATTTCCCCTGTCTCAAGATTTCGATAAAACTTTCCGCATGCGCACGGACGGAATTAATATTCAAAGTCAGTATTTTCATATTTGCTTTTCTCTTCTTACGCACTATAATAACCATTGTCCAATATAAAAACAACAAAGATTTTTGTTGTGAGCGGCGCTTGATTAGAATGCAGCAAACCCCCGTGATGCTGGATGTTTTTTGCGCCGTGCAACAAGCAAAATAATATTATAAAGGAATTAAAATGAATATGTTTCAATTGCTGGAAAAGACCACGGCGCAATATCCCGATAATCTTTTCCTGGTTCGCGAGAATGTAACTTATGCTGGTTTCGTGGACTTGATAAAAAAACGCGCCGCCACATTGGATGCGGCTGGCATAAAAAAGGGCGATGTTGTCGGAATCTTGGCACACAATATTCCGCAATTTCCAATCACGCTTTTTGCGATTTGGTATTTGGGCGGCAAATGCTTGCTGCTGGATACAAACCTGACGCCATTCGAGTATAACAATATGGCGGAGCTGGCGAAATGCAAGACGATATTTGCGGAACAGTCGTTCTTTTTCAAGACGGACAAGTTTAGGTTTGCAGATATTGCCGCCAAAGACGGCGATGCCGATCCCGATTTGAAGCCGGCAAGCGTAGAGGCATCCGACATTGCCACTCTGTCATTTACATCTGGTTCCACCGGCACGCCGAAAATCGTGCCGCTGACGCACTTTAATTTGGTTGAATGCGCGAATTCCTTGGAGGATATGAATCAGTGGATAAATTCGGGCGATATACTGTACGGTTTTCTGCCTATGTACCATGTATTTGGATTTGCTGTTGAAATCTTGGCAACGCTGCACTATGGCGCGGGCGTATTGTTGCAACCGACTTTCAATCCAAAAGACATCATGGATGATTTCAGGACATATCGGCCCCAGGTCATCCCGGCCGTGCCGCGCCTGTGGGAATTATTTCGCAACAAAATCATCGACAATATCAGGGCGCAGAAAAAATGGTGGCTGGTGTCCATAGTGTTAAAGTATGGGAAGCTGCTGAGAAAATTCGGCTTGGAGTTCTTGGTAAGAAAAGTCCAGCGTCAAATCCTGGATGTATTCGGCGGACGTGTCAGCTTGCTTATTGCGGGCGGCGCGGCGACCAAGCCGGAAGTAGAAACGTTCTACGAGCGCTTGGGATTGACCTTTATCCAGGGTTACGGCCTGACCGAAACCGTTGGGCCTATCTGTATTTCCAAGCCGACCAAAAAACGTTATCCGTTCGCGTTCGGCGGGCCGATCACAAACAATGAATGCGAAATCCGCGATAAAAACGAAGACGGGGTCGGCGTGTTGTGGCTGCGCGGCCATCAGGTGTTCGGCGGATACATCAACAACGCGGCTGTTAATGCGGAAATCTTTGACGAAAAGGGCTTCTTTAACACGGGCGACATGGTCAGTATGGACCCGAACGGGGAATTGCACTTTGCGGGACGCAAAAAGCAGGTCATTGTTCTGGATTCCGGCAAAAACGTTTATCCGGACGAACTCGAGGGACTATTCGTCACAATACCGGGAGTTAAAAACGTCGCGGTTTTTGAGCACAAGGTGAAAAACAAGACCGTCGCGTACGGCGTGTTCAGCGTTGACGACAAAATGACTATGCAGGAATTGTCCGCAGCGGTATCCCATGCGAATAGAAAGGTCGCCAGCTACAAATGGGTCACCCATTTCGCGATGACAACCGAAGATCTGCCGCTGACCAGCACTCAGAAGGTGCGCCATCACATTGTGCGCCAGAATCTGATCGACGGAAAGTATCCGCTGCGCAGGGAATGATGAATTGATTTTGACAGCCCGGTTCCGGGCTGTTTTTATTTGCTTGGATTTTCTTTTACACGTTTCAAAATCTCGAATCTGATTTTAGAGAAAGGCGTATCTCCATTGCGCAGTTGATGTTCGAACGGCATGTCGATAGCTTCCTTGATTTCTTCGGAATGGTTTTTACAATTTATTGATTTATAAAAACCTTTGCTTTCAATGTCCAATTCATATTCACGAGAATAAAGTGTCTTGAAATCGGGCTGGGACATCATCGCCAGCGTTTCGGATTTCAGAAAAACATTCCCTTGGATATTGCCGCCCGCAAAGGTGGTCTTTACAATTGTGTCAACAAGCTGTTTATCCAATTCTGATGTGCCGACCAAATCAAACCAAAGTTGCTTTGACATTAATGCGCTTTGATATAGTCTAACGCCGCCACACATAAATATCCTGTCAAAATTTTTATAAAATTGCAGGGCTTCGCCGATAGAATTATAAAATGCACCCGGACCAAATGACAGGTAGGGACCGTGCCCAGGCATCGGGGGAATAACATGAGTTTCGCTTTTTTGTGTAACGACGGCACAAGGTCTGTTCTTTAATGGGAATTGGGACATTCCTTGGGCTGTCTTGGTGCCGAAGATGCACGGCCAGCCCATTGTGTTTTTCTGGAACCATAAAAAGTCCAGGGATGATTTCCAAGGCATCTTGTCATCCTTGCCAATCAAGCCATTTTCGTTCATGGCAATAATTAGAATAATTTCGGGTTTGCGGGCTTGCATCATAAAAAAACACCTTTTGTTTTTCTCTCTTATGGCAAGTATAAAATATAATAATTTTATTTCAACTATTTCCCCAAACATAATTGGCTGGCCGCAGCATCTGCGATTTCATCCGAGCAGATAACACCCAATATCTTGCCGATCGCATAAGATGCAGCGCGAACATGTTCCGCAAACAGGTCATAATCTCCGATTTTTGATTTCTGACTGTCGATCGCCGATTTCAGTTCGGTCCGGGCGATATTTAACAATTCGCGAGTTCGTTCATTGACGGCAATGTACGATTCCGCACTATCCAGATCTGCATGAACTTTTTGTTTTATAATATCTAACAGTTCCGGCACACCGTCGCCCGTCAGGGCGGAAACAAAAATTGCAGATTTCTGATTTGCTTCGACACCTTCGGTTCTGATTTCTGATTTATTTATTATGTCGGATTTGTTTACAACAATAATCTCGTTTGCTTTTTCGCTTTCAATTTTTGACTTTCCGATTTCCACTTTTATGACAAGGTCAGCGTTTTTTATTTCCGCCTGTGTGCGCTCAATGCCGATTTTTTCAATAATATCGTCCGATTCGCGAATGCCGGCGGTGTCGGACAAGCGAACCAGATAGCCGTCTATATCCAGATCTGCGCTGACCACGTCACGCGTGGTGCCCGGAATGTCCGATACGATTGCGCGCGCGCTTCCGACCAATCGGTTGAAGAGCGATGATTTTCCGACATTGGTCTTGCCCGTCAGCACGATGTTAAAACCGCTGCGCATGGCGCGAACCGCAGCATAGCCGTTCAGCGCGGCTGTGATTTCGTCTTGCAGGTTCCGTGTATGTTCGAATAGTTTTTCGCCAATGTCTTCGGGCAGCTCGTCAGACGGATAATCCAGAATCGCTGCAGCGTATGCGGAGATTTCAATCATTTTGGCGCGCCAAATTTCATAAACAGCGCTGTCGCCCCCGGTCATTGATTTTAATGCGGATTCACGCTGCTTTTCCGTGCGCGCGTCCAGCAGGGCGGCCAGGCCGTCTATTTCGGTCAAATCCATTTTGTCATTATAAAATGCGCGGCGCGAGAATTCGCCGGGCTCGGCCATTCGCATGCCATGCGCGCGCAGATGGCTGAAAATCTTTTCAATAACTGCCGCGGCGCCGTGACTATGGATTTCTATTATGTCCTCGCCGGTAAAGGAATTTGGCGCCTGAAAATAAATCGCAATGCACTGGTCGATCAGATCACCGTTGTCGTCGCGCAGATTTATCAGATAGGCGTGACGAGATTTAATCCCTTTCGCTGGCGAAAGGGTGGATTGCGGCAAAGCCGCAAGACAGGATAGTGGTGTTTGCGAATCATTTTCCAATGTCCCACTGCCATTCGGTGGTACCCATTTGCCAGCGAGGGGGAATAATGTTTCTTTAAAAAATTCCGCCAAATCACCGCCAGATATGCGAATAACGGCAATGCCAGCCTTGCCAAATCCAGACGATAAAGCGAATATCGTATCGTTATTCATCAATGAATCCATATTTCGTATAAATAATTTTAAAATTATTTCTCTTTTTTCTTCTTATTTTGTTCAATGTCTTCCGTCAATGCTCAGAGTACATACTTAAATATCCGAATTCGCACGTGCCAGGATATTTTGCGGCAATATTTAATTTTTTCTTTTGATCTGTATTCCATGCCGTCCGAATTTTAAATCTCTGTGCTTCTGCCTACAATATATTTGTTGTTATCGGGCTTCAATCCTATATTCTATAAATATTTTTTTCATTGCTTTCCGCTTATTGTTTTCAATGCCATTGGAACCAGTTTTTCAACGCCTAATCCCGGATTTTGATTAACCAGTTTTTGTGCTATTTCAATAATATCCACACGTCTGTATCCCAATGCTTCCAACGCGGACAGCAAATCGGGCAGGGAGCTGCCGCCCTCCGCATCCATATCCAAAGTGACTCCGCCGACCTTGCCCTTTAGTTCAACGATGATCTTTTCCGCAACTTTCTTGCCGACGCCGTGCGCGCTGCTGATGGTCTTAAGGTCGCCGGTTGCGATCGCGGACAGCAGAATATCGGTCTTTAATGCGCCAAGTATCGCCATAGCGACCTTGGGGCCGACCCCGGATACGGTGGTTAATTGATTGAATAATTCCAATCCTGCCAAGGTCAAAAAGCCGAACAATCGTATGGAATCTTGACGCACAATGGTTTCAATCCACAATGACACGGTTGATTTCTGTGCCAAATACTCGGGGCAATGAACCTTATAGCCCACATTCCCAGCCATTATTATCACAAAATCATTGCCTATATGGTCAACAATTCCTTGCAATTTGCCAATCATTTGTTATCCTTTTTTGAAATCTTAGTATATAAAAAGCAAAAGGTCAAACATGTCGGGACACAGCAAATGGCATAATATAATGCATAAAAAGGGCGCTGCCGATGCGGCGCGCAGCGGGCTTTTTACAAAACTGGCGCGTGAAATCACAATGGCGGC
>JAIRLB010000047.1 GCA_031259745.1 Rickettsiales bacterium
TGACGAATTTTCATCTGCCAAAATCCACTTTGTTCATTCTGGTGTCCGCATTCGCAGGCGTCGATGAGATGCGCGCAGCATATACTCACGCAATGCTTGAAAAGTACAGATTCTTCAGCTATGGTGATTGTTGTTTATTGTTCAAAAAGGAATAATCATGAAATTTGAACCGATTTTGCATAAATTTTCCAACGGAATCTCGGTCTTGCTGGACCCGATGGATTTGGAAACCACCAATGTGAAAGTTCATTTCCGCACCGGCGCGCGCGACGAAAAGCCGAACGAATACGGTCTCACGCATTTCTGCGAACACATGCTGTGCAAGGGAACCGCGCGATTTCCGACGCAAAAAATAGCCAATGAATACATGGATTTTAACGGCGGGGTTAAAAATGCGTCCACCGGCATTTCCGGCTTGAATTTATATGGACGAATTCTGGCGGAAAATGTAAACATATTGATAGATTTCTTTGGCGACCAAATTCAGAATTCATTATTTTTGCCTGAAAAAATAGAAATCGAACGCAAGGTGATTTCAGATGAATTGCGCCGTGCGCAGGATGACCCAAACGGACAATTATATTATTTTACGAAGGAAAAACTTTTTAATAATACCGGTTATTCGAATGTTATACAGGGAACTTTTGATAATATTGCGAATTTTACGCGCGGACAAATGCTTGAATTTTTATCCAGGCGCCTGTCTGCAAAAAATTGCATTATCGGGATATCCGGAAAGATTAATGATGCGGACGAAGTATTGGCGACTTTGGAAAAAACATTCGGATTTTTGCCGGCCACGGATGTATCTGAAAACACTGATATCGCATATACTCCGGCCGTCGCGCATAATTCGCAGCCAGATAAAAAGAATGTAAAGCTGCGCATATTTTTCCCGGATATATGGGATATGGCGTATGAGAATCGATATAAGAATTTTTGTATCGGCAAGTTTGAACGCTTTCTGCGCGATGAAATATATGAAGTTGTGCGCCATGAAAACGGTTTGGCGTATGGATTTGGCCTTGATTGCATGGGCAATGAAAAATTCAATCTAAACAGGCTGGCGACTGAGACATCAGTTGAAAATTTGGAAAAATGCATAGCATTGATTTCAAGGGCTGCGTGTAAAATATATTCAGAAAACAAAATATCCAAAGAAGACCTTGGCCGTTATAGCAGAAAAAATAAATTGGGCAATGCCGACTTCTTGGAATCGGCCGGCCGCAGATGCGACAAGCTGATCGACTTCTATCGCGATTACGGCCGCGTGTATGATTTTTTCGACACTATTAAATTATCGGATTCGGTCAACCGCGATGACGTGATAAAAAATTCGCGCGGATATTTTGATGGCGCGATTTCCATAATTACCCAAGGGGCGGATTACAAGATAGACTTAAAGCACATTTGGGAAGAAAATTTTAAGTAAGGCATGCCATATCAATGTCATTGAAATTCAATCTTATTGCAACAGATGGAAACGCGCGGCGCGGAAGCGTGGAAACCGCGCATGGCGTATTCCAGACGCCGGCCTTTATGGCTGTCGGTACGGCCGCGACGGTCAAGGCGCTGACTATGGATCAGGTGGCGGCCACCGGCACCGAAGTCATATTGGGAAATACTTATCATTTAATGCTGCGGCCCGGCGGTGATTTGGTGGCGCAAACGGGCGGTCTGCATAAGTTCAGCGGATGGCGCGGGCCGATTTTAACAGACAGCGGCGGATTCCAAGTTATGTCTTTGTCCGGCTTGGTAAAAATGACCGAGCAGGGCGTTCAGTTCACATCGCATATCGACGGCGGGATAAAGCATTTTTTGACCCCGGAAAAATCGGTTCAGATTCAGCATCAGCTGGATTCCGATATCACGATGGTTTTGGACGAATGCTTGCATCTGCCTGCACCGCGCGAACGGGTTGCCGCAAATATAGATATGGTGACGCGATGGGCGGCACGCAGCAAAGCGGCATTCATAGACCGTCCGGGCTACGGAATTTTCGGAATTGTCCAGGGCGCCGATTTTCCAGACCTGCGCGAAAAGTCCACGCGCGAATTGACGGCTATCGGATTTGACGGGTATGCAATCGGAGGCCTGGCCGTGGGCGAGCCGCAAAATGTCATGTTTGACATGATTTCCCTGACCGCGCCGATGTTGCCGACCGACCGGCCGCGCTATCTGATGGGCGTCGGGACACCGCTGGATATTCTGGGCGCGGTAGAGAGGGGCATAGATATGTTTGACTGCGTCATGCCGACGCGCGCGGGGCGCACCGCGCAGGCTTTCACGCGCCATGGAACGATGAACCTGCGCAATGCGAAGTTTCGCGACGATCCGGCGCCGCTGGACGACAAGTGCGGATGCCCGGCGTGCAGATTGTCGCGCGCTTATATTCATCATTTGGTCAAAGCAAATGAAATTTTGGGCGCAACATTGCTTAGCCAGCATAACCTGTGGTTTTATCAGGATTTGATGCGCGGTATCCGCAATTCGATAGAACAGGGTGAGTTTGACAAATTCAAGAAAGAATTTATTGAAAATTATTCGAATAAAAATTAAAGTTTGCATCACAAGGAGATTCTTAATGAAAGACAAACAAATAGAAATTATCGACCGTAGCGGCGCCAAGACCGTTACGAAAAAGACTTCTTATATTACTTGGGTCAGACGCATATTTGCAATCGTTTCCATTGTCTGGATTGCTTTGATTGCCTGGCTGCCGCTGCATGTGAAAAATAATTATTCCGGATCAATAAAAAAATCGATTGTCGTGTCGATGTTCTTTGACTTGCAGCGAAATATTGCGGCGCAGTATGAAAAACTGCTGGATGGAATCAAAAAATCCATCGATTTGGGAAAGCCGATAGGCGTCGCGATTTCCAAAGTGAAAATTGCGGGCGGTGCGGTTGATAAAGTCGCAACCGCCACGGGTTCTGCAAAAAACGCAACGAGCGGCGTGAAAAAGCTGACCGGAATCGCGGGCAGGCTGGGCGTGAAAACCGGCGGCGTTGACAATGTCATCGGCAAGGCCGGCAGCGCGGTCGCCAAAATCGACAATACCGCAAAGCTTGTGAACGACAAGCTGGACAGCATTGAAAAAGAATTGGCGAAGATTTCCCAAACCGAAGTCGACAAGATGATTGACGATGCGATAAAGCATCAGCTGGACAAGAATTCCGGCGGTCTGGGGACGACTTTGCTGGCTGATTACGGAATCAGGCATGTATATCCCTGGCGTCCGTCCAGCTGGCCGGTTGCCGTAAAGATTTATAATGATTTGGAAAAGTCCGATGTCGGCGTCATCCGAATACTGACAAGCACGGTCGACAAGTATTTCGGCTATGTCGCATGGGGATTGATTATAGCCGCGTGGCTGGCCGGTCTGATTATTTGGATAATGGCGTTCAAGAAAGTCAAAATGATGATTGCGCCCTTTATCGTGTGCCCGCGCTGCGGCCATGCATTTGTGACCAAACGTTCCGCTTTGGGATTTCTGAAAATAATCCAACCATGGAAATGGCTGTAGCAAAAGGATATGCGAATATGCGGGGTGTGCAAGGGTAAAAAGGTTGCCAAGGTTGGCGCAACTATCGCGATGCCAAGATTATCCTGAATATTGGAAAAAACGGCGAAGTTGTGCCGTTGGAAATTATCTGCCAGGTTCGCACATTGTTCGAATTCGAGCGCAGAAACCATGATGATTACGAGCGGGCGCGCAAAGGAACATCTGTCAAAAAAGCCGAAGTGGAAAAGCGTATGGCCGAATTTATGGAAGACGGGATCGAACAATACAACATGATGATCTGCAACTGTCTGGACGATTTGTTCGATCGTGTCGGCTGGAATATTTTGTACAACCAAGGCGCGATGGATTCCCTGTTCGAAGGATTTCCGAAAATATCCAAATTATACTATCCGCCAAAGATTGTGGAAAAAATTATGGGCAAAATTGACAGTGCGGTTGAAAACGAGGTCTTTTCCGTTCCGAATGCGCCGGCAAAACTGACGCCTGTTCAGGAAACGGAAATATTCCGCTGGATGGCAAAGTTCATATTGGTTTCCGCAATGCCGTATACGAATGGCAATTGGGAAACGCCGTGTCCGGGCATGCCCGGCAAGTTCTTTAACTTTGTTATGAAAGAGCTGCATCGATATTACAGAAAATAAAATCCTTGGGTTT
>JAIRLB010000085.1 GCA_031259745.1 Rickettsiales bacterium
GCAACGCGGGCAGCACTGCGATAACCGGCTGCTATCTGCCAGCCGACACGACAGGCAACGATGCCTCGGGCAATTTTGAATATGAAAGCAACTGCCCGTATGTGTTGAACTAGGGCCGGCGCGTATTTTATAAAAGAACAAGTATCAAATAATAAACAGGGGGAAGGTTAGAGGTAAGAGTTTTTTACCTCTTGCCTGTTTTTAGTTAATTTGCGCGGCCCAAAAATTGTTCGGGATTCACATGCTCTTTATTGCGATACACGATGTAATGCAAATGATTGCCCGTGCTGCGGCCGGTGCTGCCGACCTCGCCAAGTTTGCATCCCGCCTCTATTCGGTCGCCCTTTCTAACGATTGCCCTGCTAAGGTGGCAATATCCTGTTCCCCATTCGTCCGAATGCGTCACCACGACCCCGTTTCCGCAGGCGCTGTCAAAAAATACTTTCTCCACAACGCCGCCGGCCGGTGAAAATATCGCTGTTCCGCCGGGCGCCGCAAAGTCTATCCCTGTATGGTCGCGAACAACCCCGTCCACGGGGTTTATCCTTGCCTTTTGAAAACGCGATGAAATACGGGGTCTGCCAACCAATGGCTCGCCGTACGGTATTGTCTGCCCAACCGGTATTGCCGCATTTGCAGGCTGGCATTGCCGGCTCTTGAAATCATATGCCAGCTGACTTGGCGGCGTTTGCACAGGCTGGTCAATTACGGCGGATTGAATTTGCCGCACGATTTCAGGATGGGCCAGCTTATATTGTTCCAGCTTGGCGTTTGCCTCTGCCGTATTGCGCTCCAGGCGCTTCCAATTTTCCTCTATCGTAATTCCGGAATACGCGCATCCTGATATGCAAACTCCGTTTTTGTCATATTCAGATTCAAACGGCGCATACCCTTCGCGCAGGACTTCGATTCTTTCTACAAAGCTTAGATCGCTGAATGTTTTCGGAAATGTCTGGGCCGACAAAAAGCTTTCCGCATGCGCGCAAAATGGCGCGAATAAAAGCAAAAAAATTACTCGGCGGTATTTCATGACAAATATTATATCACAGATGAAAAGGAATAAGAGCAAATAAAGTTGAAATACGAAAGTCGAAAGTGGAAATGATTTACAATCTCCGCCGCTACCCCGTTTGCTCGCTTCGTTCGCATCCCCCCCCTTGTATAATCGCGCCGCCAGTCGTCATGACATCTTCTATCATGCATATCTGTCGGCCCGATACATCCGCGCTTTCGGCGAGTTTGCAAGTGCCGTACTCCTTGGCTTTCTTTCGAACAAAGGCAAGCCGAAGCCCAGTCTGCAACGAAATGGCCGTTGCGATTGGAATTCCCCCCATTTCAAGTCCTGCCAATACTTCCGCGCATATCGGAATATCACGTTTCATCAGCCCCGCTATTTGCGCCAACAACAACGGATTCGCTTCCAATAAATACTTGTCAAAATATTCGTTGGATATTTGACCGGAACGCAACTTGAAATTCCCCCGCAATAGCGCGGTTTTGCAAATCTGTCTGGCGATTTCTTGTTTGTTCATGCCTGTTCATCTCTATGAATCGTTGTCGTGAAAGCCAATTGATACGTGCGCCGCATCGCAAAACGGCATGTTTTTGGAATGTCCGCATCTGCACAAGGCCACCCGGTTCCTGGCTTCGTATAATGTGCCGTCTGCTGATTCTATCTCGATTCCGCCTTTGACATAGATGCCCGCGCTGCATTCTTTCAGCGGATCTTCGACAATTTCTATTTCCGGTTCGAATTTTTTCTCGATGACGCGGCCTGTTTTGTCGCGTGCAACCAGCCGGCCCGCCGGACATTCGGTAATTCCTTCGATGGCCTGGCGGCGATTTTCCGGGTCGTTCGAGTATTCGGTCAGCGTCCAAACCTCGCCGCGCTGCCTGTGACAGAACCTTGCGAACGCGCATCTGTTGTCGTCTAATAAATCCAAATCCGGCCCGGATTGCAATTCCGCGCGATCGGCATATTTTCTTCTGTCCGCGACCTCGGTCCCGTCAAATGGATGCGCTGCATGCGTTCCGTCGCAAAACGGCATTGCGCCAGATCGGCCGCATCTGCACAGATAATATTTCTGCGGGTCGGCCGGCTTGTAATCTTTTACTTTTTTTAATCCCAGGACGCCCTCTTGTGTCCGCGCGATTACCTTTTTGGAAATAGGAACGCCGCCGGTAACTTCATAAGGGCCGTTTTTCATAATCTTGATTTTCATTTTTCCTGTCATTTTCATCCCCCTTGGTTACGACGAATTAAATCAGCATTCAATGGCATTTCAAACAGGAACGTATTGCTAAACCATTTGATTTTGGATTTATTTTAATTCATAATCGAAAAAATGTATAATGAAAAGTTACCAAGGGGAACGCCTAATGACCGCATACGATCATATAAAAAGCAACAATATCAAAACGGCAATTCTGGTCGCCGCGTTTCCGCTGCTGTTCGTTGCAATCGTATTCCTGTTCGTATGGATGGTCGCGCCGTTGCCCCGGGCTTTTGAAACAACAATGATGGCGGGTATTCCGACCGCTGTCGCCTGTTTGGTCTGGCTGCTGATATCCTGGGCGTTTGGCGATTCCATGATGCTGTCGTATGCGGGCGCGCATGAAATCCGGACGGATGAAAAAGAATACCGCGAAATTTTCCGCAGCGTTGAAAATGTCGCATTGGCCGCGGGCTTGCCGACCCCGCGGGTTTACATTATCGAAGACGATTCGCTGAACGCATTCGCAACCGGCCGCAATCCGAACGACGCCAGCGTAGCTCTGACGCGCGGAATTATAAAGAAACTGAGCAAACTGGAACTGGAAGGCGTCATCGCCCATGAAATGGCGCATATCGGCAACCGCGACATCAGGCTGGATATGCTGCTGGTTACGGGTGTCGGCGTTACGGTATTCGCGGCGGACATCATTCTGCGCGCCGCCCTGCACAGCGGCAATCGCGGCAGCGATGATAAAAACAATGCCGGCGCTATATTGCTGATGGTTTGGCTGGCGTTTATGGTGTTCAACCTTATCATCAGCCCGCTGCTGCGCATGGCGATATCCCGCAAGCGCGAATTCGCCGCTGATGCGACCGGCGCGCAAATTACCAGAAACCCAAAGGGTTTGGCATCCGCGCTGCGCAAAATTTCCGCAGATTCGCGCGTCGAATGTCTGGACAAGGTAAAATCCATGTCCGCGGTTTGCATTGCCAATCCGGCGGCCCCAAAAGAGTTTGTCGGCGAATTATTCGCCACCCACCCGCCGGTTGACGAACGCATAAGGCGATTGGAAAACATGTAGGTTGTTTTTTAATTTTCTTATGGACAACGCATTGTAAAATCAATAGAATATGCTTGGTAAAATACTGCTAATCCAAACGTCCGATTAATATGACGTTTTTTCCATTTTCAGAAATCCTTGATTTCCGCGACATTGTTTTCTCTCTATTATGCCTAATCCAAAGGGACGTTTATTTGCGGTAATGACTT
>JAIRLB010000089.1 GCA_031259745.1 Rickettsiales bacterium
GTTTCTTGTTTTTATCTTCTATGCCACCATCGGCATGAATCAGCCAGATTGCGGTGCCCTGATCAACAATGTCCGTGATATACGCGCCAATCTGGCCATCCAATATCTCGCCAACGGCGCCGTTGTTCCAGTCATAGTACATGTTCGGATTGTTCTGGGACATGTCGGAAACAAATTTTCCATTAATGGAAATCAAAGGTTCGGCATTGACGCCATTTGTAATCTGCCCCAGCGTATTGTCATCCGCCAGGCTGACCGTCGCCCAATAGTTATGGGAAACGCCGTTACGATCCAAGATTGCCGCCATAATAATGCTGTTGTCGTCAAAGATGTAATTTCCGCCGACCGTCATATGTTCCAAGCCTATGAAATCCACGCTGCCGGAAACGCTGCCGGAAACATCGACAGTCAGCCAATCACCGCCCTGGGCCGCGACGCGCAAATCCGTTGCCAGTATGCTGCCGGAAACATCCAAGTCGCTGGTATTCAATATCATTTTGCCGGACGTCTGATCAATTCCGGCCATCATCATGCTGTCGCCGATCATGACATAATTGGCGGCGGCAACATTCACATCGCCGCCTCCAATCGTGCCGGACGCATTTTGCAACAATTTGCCCGCCAACAAAATATCGCCCGCAGAATTCAACCCCAAGCCGATCAGCGTTGCGGAGCTGCCCGCTTTGGTGGTAAAGCTGTTCATGGTCATGACGTTCGTCGTGCCTGAAATTAATGTCAAAGTTCCGTTATTAATAACATCGCCCAAGGCAATGCCATCGCCAAACAAACTCAAATTACCATTGTTTGTTACATCATCAACTGTAATCGTATCAGCAATAACAATAACGGCCGCGGCATTCGCAACATCCATATTGCCGGTTACGCCAAACGTATTTTGAATATCATAAGCAACAGCATTCTTAATTGCTGCAAAGTTACCACCAATTGTTAAATTATCAGCGATCAATATTGTGTTGTTTCTTGTCAGATTCAACATGCCTGTTGTTCCGCCCTGGGCCAAATCGCCTGTGGCGCTAATGTTGCCCGTGGCATTAATTTTATCTATATTCAAGTTTGCATAACCGCCCGTCAGCGACAGCAACGTCATATCCAAAGAATCCGCCGTAAAGTCCAGACTGCCAGCCGTTGAAGAAATTGCGGTCGCAACAATCGAATCAGCAATCGCAACCATCGCGCCGCTGTTTGCTATGGAACCTGTCTGCAACGCGCTGGCCGTATTTAACGTCGCCGCGCCGGAATTGGTTATGCCGTTTGCAGTAATGGACGCGCCGTCAATTGTCAAGGTTCCGGTGTTGTTAATTACGTTGGCAAACGAGGCCGCGCCGCCCGCATTTACGTCCAGCACGCCGCCAACCGCGACAAGGCCGCTTACTGTTATCTGGTCATTGGAAGTCAAGGTTAATGTATTTCCGCCGCCAATCGCCATGCCGCCCGCAATATTAATATCCGCGCCATTACCGGATGCGGTTAATGTAAGATTATTTGTACCCGTTACAATCATGCCTTGCGTTGCGCCCAAATTGGAACCATCAAACCAAAGGCCGTTTTGAATATTGATTGCATTATCTATTGCCTTGGTGGCCTCGATACCCTGACCTTTTACGATAAACTTGCCGGTACCGGACAGGCTGCCCACGTTTACGTCATCAATATTCAACACAATAGTGCCGCCGACGTTCGATATCAAATCGCCGAAAACTTTCAAGTGATTGGCCGAAACGGCGCCAAATGTCAAATATCCCTGGCCGGCGGCTGTCACGTTGCCAGAGCCCGAATACGACGCGTCCCCGATTGTAATAGTATCTTTGGCATCAAATATCACCTTTCTTGCAAAGTCATTCGCAGTGGCTGAAATATTGCCGGAAATTGTGATATTTCCGCCTGCGGATATCATTGAAAAGTCCGTCCCGATGTTGGCGATATTAATGCCGCCCGCAACTGCATCGGTACTGCTTAAAGTCAAATCGCCAGAAATTGTTATAGTGTCACCGACCGTGACACTGGTCGTATTGACGCCGAAATTCAAGCTGCCGCCGCTGACGGTTATTGTTTTATCGACTGCGATCGAGCCTATCAGGGAATCCAGATTGACAACGCCCCCGATTACATTGATGCTGCCGATTTCAATGCTGCCGCCGTTTGAATCTGAACCGCGCACTGTTGTTGTTCCAGAATTATTAGTCAAAGCGCCATAAATATCAATCTGACGCGCATTAATATATGTTGCGCCCGTGGTATTGGTAACGCCGGAAGCAATCGCGATTGATCCCGTTGCGTCTGTCAGGGAAGATATTTTTAAATTTCCTTCGTTCGCGACAGAATTCAAAGTTATAATATTTCCATTCAACGTCATAGTTCCATAATTGGCAACCGCGCCGCCAATCTGCAATGCGCCGCTTGAAACAATGTCCGTTTTGGATCCGGCTGTGCCAGACACCGCGCCGGTTATGGAAATCCCCCCGCCCGCATCCGTTGCGGTCAGCCGCAGCCAGCCCGTATCGTCCGTCGTATCGGACGTGGTGCCGCCGTCGTTGTAAATCGCATTGTTCGCGACTGAATCAGCGCTTATGGACTTGGCCGATAAATCCATGGCGGCATTCTGATTTGTTCCAGTGTTATTTACTATGCCGTTTGCGGTCAATATCCCGCCGCGTATTTTCAGCGCGAACAAATCCAGATTATTCGAATAGAACTGTATCCAGAAATCCGGCAAAACACTGGTCCCGAATGTCAAAGTATTTGTGTCCAGCGAAAATTCGTTGGTTTTCTGCATTGCGCTTAGGTCAAAACCATATTCCAGATAAGTTTCGCCCGCGACCGTTAAATACAAATCGCCCCTGTTTACAAAAGAAGGATTTGACGCATCGCCGCCATTTATTCTCAAACTGGCGACATTCATGCGCATCACGCCGATGTTCGAATCGTTCTTCATTGTGCCGGCAACCGTGACCGCGCCGCCCGCGATTGTCATCAAGCCGCCTGAATTCAGTATGCTGCCCGTGCTGTTCAAATAACCGGACGCACCGGCACCGGTCATTACAATATTCATTGTGCCGATATTGTTTTGAATATCGCCGGAATCTATCGAACCTGCGGTAATTGCCGAAGTTCCGGAACTGCTGCTGACAAACTGCGTCATCGCCAGACTGTTTGCGGATGCGATGTCCATATTTCCGCCGTTGTTCGCAACCGCGCCCAAAGTCATCTGATTGGCGGAAAACGAGGCATCACCCAAACTGGCAATCTGACCAGATGTCAATGTATCAATGTTGGATATCGTTAAAATTCCATTATTCGTAATACTGCCAAAACTTGCGTTAATAGGCGTGCCCGCCGCCCCCTGCAAATTAAGAGTCCGCCCACCCCCGATATCCAGCCTGCCTGTAACGCTTACTGCGCCGCCAGAGGTTATATTGAACGCGGCATTTGATGTATTTTCAATATCCAGCATACCTTTGCCATCTGGGTCCGCCGGACTCGTTCCGCCGCTGATGCCCTCTATATATATATTTTCTGTCACGGTCAGGCCGCCGGTTTGCACGACCAGGCCGCTGCCCGACAATATAACGACAGAATTATTGGTGGTATCAACGCCAGTCAGGTTGCCGTCAGAACCGACAGATGGCTCGCTCGACATAGGGTCACAAACCCAACGTCCGGCATTATCCTGATTGCAGTAAATGTAATCACCCACCGCTGCTGCAAAGGCTCCGCCTGGCAACGCAGACAAAACCACGACCAACGGAAACAAGCCATTCAAGAGAAAAATTAGCTTTTTAATCATATTTTTGTTTATTTCTTGTACCATCTATTGCTAATATTATACCATAAATCAGGTGGTGAAAAAAGCCGGTTTTAGGAATAAAGGAGAAAAATATATGTATTCTATTAAAAAAGCGCATGCGCGTCAGATAATCGACAGCCGCGGAAATCCGACTATTGAATGTGATATTGAATTATCCGGCGGCAGTATTGGCCGCGCCGCGGTGCCCAGCGGCGCATCCACCGGCAGTTTTGAGGCGCTGGAACTGCGGGACAACGGGCCGGCCTTTATGGGCAGGGGCGTATCGACGGCCGTAAAAAATGTAAATGAAATCATCGCGCCGGCCATCATTGGCATGGATGCGTCAGATCAGGCCGCGTTGGATGACAAAATGCTGGCATTGGACGATACGGTGAACAAGGAAAAACTGGGCGCAAACGCCATTCTGGCGGTATCGCTGGCCGCGGCGCATGCCATGGCGAAACAAAAAAACATTCCGCTGTATGAATACTTGGCTGAAATCTACGGCCCGCGAATTTCGATTAACGGCTTTCGGTTCACGCTGCCGCGTCCAATGATGAACGTAATCAATGGCGGCGCGCATGCCGACAACGGCCTTGATGCCCAGGAATTTATGATTATTCCCAACGGCGCCAAGTCCGAAGCCGAAGCGATTCGCATGGGCGCCGAGGTATTCCATAACTTGAAATCTATTTTGAAGAAAAGCGGCTTTTCGACCAATGTCGGCGACGAAGGCGGATTTGCGCCGAATTTCCAAAACAGCCGCGAAGCGCTGGATGCAATTATGGCGGCCATTGCGGCGGCCGGATACAAGGCGGGCGGGCAGATATCCATCGGTCTGGATGTCGCTTCTTCCGAATTCTTCAATGACGGCGTTTATTCATTCGAAGGCCGGGAATTGTCATCCGCGCAAATGATCGAATTTTATGAAAAATTAATCGCGGAATATCCGATTATTTCCATTGAAGACGCCCTGGCGGAAGACGATTGGGACGGCTGGAAGGAATTGACGGAAAAAATCGGCGGAAAGTGCCAGCTGGTCGGCGACGACCTGTTCGTCACAAACCCTGCGCGTTTGGAAAAAGGAATCGAATCGGGCGTCGCAAACGCTATACTTATCAAGGTGAATCAAATAGGCAGCCTGACGGAAACACTGCGCGCGATTAAAATGGCCCAAGACGCGAAGTACGGCGTGATTATATCCCATCGTTCCGGAGAAACCGAGGATACTACAATCGCCGATTTGGCCGTGGCCACTAACGCGGGTCAGATTAAAACGGGATCCATGTCGCGCACAGACAGAATCGCAAAATACAACCAGCTGCTGAGAATCGAAGAACAATTGGGCGGCGATGCAAGATATGGGGTTTGAAACGCAATGAATCAGGTTTCATCCGGCTGGAGTGGTCTTTGTAAAGGAAAAAGGAATAAGTAATTAAGGGATGCTATTTGGAATAAATTTTTTGTTAATTCTGAAATACGCGGCGGGCGCTGCCATCATTGTTGGCATTTTTTTGGCGCCAGCCTGGCTTGCGCGCATAAACGGCAAGGCCAAATATGATATGATGGTAATCAGAATGGCCAGCTGGGCATTCGGATGGACTGGAATAGGCTGGCTGCTGGCATTGTTTTGGAGCGTTCGTAAATAAAAATTAATATTTGATTTATGACTTCTGATTTTAGGAAAATAAATAATGATTCATTTTGTAAGGGCAAGAAATTTTTTGCACCTACGGTTCACGGTCTTCGGCTTTCGACTTACGTAAATCAGAAATTACTTTTCTCTTGATTTTTCTTTATTTTATAGCAATAATGAACGCATACAAACAAAAGGAAGAAATATGGCAGGAAGCATTAACAAAGTGATATTGGTCGGAAACTTGGGCGCGGATCCCCAGATTCGCACAATGGGCAGCGGACAAAAGGTCGTAAGCCTTTCACTGGCAACCAGCGACCGTTGGCGCGACAAGGCCACCGGCGAACAGAAAGAACAAACGGAATGGCACCGCATTGTCATTTTTAATCCCAATTTGGCGGAAGTCGCCGAACGCATGCTGCAAAAAGGAACCAAGCTGTATATCGAAGGATCTTTGAAAACCCGCAAGTGGCAGAATCAGCAAGGCGCGGATGTTTACACGACAGAAGTCGTATTGAATCCATTTATGGGCCAGATGGTCATCTTGTCGGGCGCCAAGAGCATTGACAGCGCAGGCGGAGATTATGCGGCCGCACCGGCGCCAGCCGCCCATCGCGAAGAAATCTCGGTGGCCGAAATCGGCGACGATATTCCATTTTAATCGGCCCGACAGACAAGAAAGCACCTTTATATTTGTTTGATTTCCACGCAGGGGCGCCGCCGTCGCCCAAGGGCGCGGTTTCCGCGCCCCAACATGCCCGCAATAGATACTTTCTTGTCAGCCGAGCTTTCTAATTAAAGTTGAAATACGCAAATCGTAAATCAAAAAGTCAATTTTCTTCCTCTTCGACTTCCTCGTCTTCGACATCGACGGCATTCAAATCAATTTCCTTTGGAATACCCAGAATATCTTCTATTTTCTCAGCGGCTTCTTCAACATCAAGCTTGTGCAATATGGCAAATTCCTGCGCCATGCGTTCCAAGGCGCGCAAATACAGCTGACGGCCGGAAAAAGTCATCGGGTCTGCGGCGCTGCGGCGCTGCAAATCGCGCACGACCTCGGCCAATTTCATCGGGTCGCCCGAATTGATATTTTCTTCGTATTGAGCCGCGCGGCGCGCCCATATCATGCGCTTGATCCCCGCCTTGCCCTTGGCGGAAGCAATGGCTTCGTCCATTTTTTTGTTCGAGACCAACGGACGCAGGCCTGAAATCTCGGCCCTGTCCAGCGGAACGCGCAAAGTCATATGATTTTTTTCAAAATCAATGACCAGCATTTTAATCTTTTGACCGCCCAATATCTGTTCTTCCATGCGAACCAGCCTGCCAACGCCCTGCGTTGGATAAACAACATATTGCCCGGCCTTGAAATCTAATTTTTTATTCGACATAAGGCGCACCCTTTACAGTTGCCATTCTCTCTGTAAGATTTATTTTATCACAAAATCAACAAAAAAACAAATCAGAAAGCGGAATATTTCTGATTTACATAAGCCGCGAGCTGAAAATCGCGAACCGCAGGGGCAAAAATTTTTTTGCCCCCGCAAAACGAAGCATGATTTATTGTCCAAAAATCAGAAATCAGCAGTTTGCCATTCCCGCGAAGGCGGGAACGAAAATCAGATATTACTTGGTTTTATCGAATTACCCTGCGAATCGTCCCAGTTCTGCGAACAGCCGATTCACGCGTTCCGGTTGAAGAGCCGCTGCCGGATGTTACGCAGATCCATTCCCCGTTTTTTAAGATGGCTTGCTGGCCGGCCTCGCAATTAGGCTTTTCCAGACGCCACGAAAAACAATCGCCTTTTTGATAAGAAACATACGTCGCGGTATCGCCGCCGCCGCGGGTATATGCGCCATATTCCGGATTCCAGCTGCCGGTCGGCTCGCCCGCGCACCATTTTCTGTCGCCAAAGCATTCCACGCATTTGTTGTTTACGTCGCACAACTCTGTCGGGGAAGCTGCCGACTTGTAACCGCGTTCGGCCGAATTTTTGACGCCCATATTTTTTCCAGTTTCCAAATCACGACACCAAAGCTTTTGACATTCGGCAACATTAATGCCGTCCGTCTTGGATTTTGCGGCCAAAACATAGCCCGGCCCGCAAGATAGGAATTTTTCATCCGCAGCATGCGCGACGGCAGTTGCGCCAAACGCCAAACAGCAAAGAGCGACAAATAAATATTTCGGTTTCATCAGACTTACGTTCCCATCCCTATTATTTTACATTTTTTACAGATTTTATCAACATTAAAAAAATATCAAGGCGCACGATCCTATTGCAATGATTAATTATGCAAGATGGTGGAAAGCGTCACAAACCCGACATGCACACAATGTACACGAAAGTGATGGCCACCGCCCACTGAATTAATCACTGGCCAAGGCCGGCGGGGGTAAACCGCCCGACATTATTAAACAATTCCTGCAATGCGTTCAGCTCTATCGCGGCCGGAATTTGCGTTTCGCCCGGCGCGGGTTCGACAGTCGGCAAATCCGCATCGTGCAAAATCTTGGTGTTGGTAATTTTTCCCTTGCCGTCCGTCCATGCCAGCAGAACGGTCTTGTTGTCATAAGTCACCGGAAGCGGCCCGTGATAATTTTCATCCGCGCCATAGTAAACCCAAACCTCGGCCCCATAGATAGTCTTGACCTGGGGGCTGCCCAATTTGCCTTCCAGCGCGGCAGTGGTTTTTATCGACGCGATTTGCGTTTCAAAATCACTTGGAAAAACATATCCGCGCCGCTTGGTCTGGAAAGCGCAGGCAACCAAAAAGAGCAAAGAGCAAAGAGCAAAGAGCAAATTTAGCTTTTTCATAGTTTGACTATAATTCCTTTTGCGATTTGGTTCAATGATAATTTTCGCATGCTTATCCTTCGCCCTCGGCTTTCTTGCGGATATTCTGCACCGCAAATCCGGCAATGTGCCTTTTCAATTCGCGCCGGTATTCGTTGTTATCCTTGGCGGCTTCCACCAGCTTGTCAAAGTTCGAATTAACGCTGCGCGCGGCACCGAATCGACTTTCCGTTTTCAAGAAATCATTCAAGTCCGTCGGATTGTCATGATTGGAATCCATAATCAGAGGATTCTGACCCGCGGCTATCAACGCCGGATTAAACCGGTACAGCGGCCATGATCCGGTCTGTACCATCTGCATCTGGTGTTCCGTGCCGTTTTGCAATGCGAATCCGTGGGCGATGCACGGCGAATACGCCAGAATGATGGACGGGCCGCCAAAGGCCTCGGCCTCGCGGAATGCGCGTATGGCCTGGGCTTGGTTTGCGCCCATCGCTATTTGCGCGACATACGCGCCGCTCATCATGGCAATCAGGCCCAAATCTTTTTTGGCGCGTTCCTTGCCGCCAATCGCGAATTTCATGGATGCGCCGAACGGCGTGGACTTGGACTGCTGGCCGCCGGTGTTCGAATATCCCTCGGTATCCAGAACCAGGATATTTACGTTTTCGCCGCTGTGCAGCACATGATCCAGGCCGCCATATCCGATATCATACGCCCAGCCGTCGCCGCCGATAATCCAGACGGAT
>JAIRLB010000044.1 GCA_031259745.1 Rickettsiales bacterium
TAATAGGTTGCCAAATATAGAGAATTCTGCCGATATTTTTATCGGCGTAAGCGGTCCAACCAGTTTGCAAATCCGTGTAATGCGACGGTGAATAGTAAATTACATAATTATTTATTGTGAATTTGATATACCATGCAAAGTTTTAATAAAGCATGGTTATAATACTATAAAAAACAATTAAAATGTCTTATTGTTTCATCTAGCTTTTCGCGGGATTATCTTGTCGCAAAAAAGGTCTGATATAAAAAATCCGCCGGATGGCGGATTGTAAATTTAACACCTATGGTTTATCTAGTGACACTTTTGAATTCCACGTCAGGCATTCTGATTCTTCCTTGATTGGTTATAACAGCAGTTGTATCTTTCACAACTTTAGAAGCTTCTTCCAAAGAAATTGTTTCGGGAACATTATCTGTCTTGACAATAGTTTCAGGTTTGCCCTGACCGTTGTAGTAATTGTTTGTAATCGTGCCAAACTGGGCGATACCGCCTTGATTGACAATAATGGTCATGCTGCCCGCACCAGGCACGCCGACAACACCGGAAGACGTTTTTGTTCTTGTGGCGGTGGTCGAAGAAGAACCGCCAGAACGATTTCCATTGCCATCTCTGCTTGTCTTTCGGCTATTGTTGCCTGGCCGTTTGTTTAACTCTCCTATTCTATTATTCAGGGAATCAATGCGCGCATTATATATGCTGTCTCTTTTCATCAATTCGTTTCTGGTTGAATCGCATTTCTCATAGGAAATATTCAACGAATCTTTGCCTGACTTCGCTGCCGTTAATTCGGCATTTCTTTCATTCAATTGTTCTTGCAATTCTTCTACAGTTTCTTTAGCTTGTTCTGCTTTATACTTTTCTTTCTTAACCGAGTTCAATGCATCCTGTTCATTATTGTAAAAACTTATGCATACAATTACAGCAGCCGCTAATGCCAAGGCAACTGCGCCACAAGCCAACCATTTTTTTGTTTCTGCACTCAGAGTCATTTTGCTCTCCTTTTATTATTGCATTCGAATCGAATTATAGACGAAACAAATACATTGTCAACAACTTTTATATTAATATTAACTTGGATGTTTTTTGCTTTTTCAAAACATCATTTTTTGATACAATCATGAAATAGAGAGAATATGAAGAAAATTGCTACACTATTCATAGCCGCTGTTTGTATTATGCCCGCCGGTTTTGGCGCGGCTGATGCCGCGTCATGTTCCCGATCCGATTTAACCAAATGTCTGGATTCTGCCTGCGCCACAAATATTGGCGCCAATCCGGCCGCCCGGTGCCAGCTATGCGGCACATCAAGCGCGGGGTCTGCGCCAAGCGACACCGGGATGAAAAGCCTGTCTGTGGGCGCGTCCGCCCGCAACACGCTGTCGGCCAAGGAATTAAAGTCCGCCCCCAGCGACCCCGGCGCGCGGTACGCATGGGCGACCGGCGAATGCATCAAAAAGATTACTGCCTGCACCGATGAAGACGTATCCGACGCATATGATAAATTAATCGAGCAATCCTGCAAATCCGCCGGAATCAGCGCCGGCATGCTTGAATTGCATGCCGCGGCCAAGAAAACCAAGACTCGGGCCAGCTGCGATACAGACATCAAGGCCTGTTTGACAGATTCCAAGCGCTGCGGCGCAAATTACGCCGCATGCGAAGAAAACGCGGATTTTGACAAATTCTTTTCGGCCTGCGCGGTCGAAGCCAGCGGTTGCGGCGAACACATGAACGCCATCCGCACAGACTTGGTCAGTGCGCGCGATTCATCAATTAAGAGCCAGGATACATTATTGGCAAATATTATAAAGGCTTATCAAACCGCGCGCGAATCAAAATTAAAATCGGCCGAGGATTCCTGTAAAGACAGCCACGCTAAAAAATCCTGCATTAATACGGCATGCGAAACAAATATGAAAAACAAATGCGCGGCTGGGTTTGAATCGGAAAAATCCATGGCAACTTTGCTATGCGCATTTCACGACACCGCATGCAGCAGGTTAAAATAACAGACGCAACGAATGAAACTTTTGAAATTTGCTTTTTCAGTATTCAAGTTGCAACAGATGGCCGTCATCTGCTGCGGCATTATGCTTGCGACATCCGCCGATGCGGCTGGGGTTGCGCAACGCGGCGCTGCGGCGCGCCCCAGCGCGTCCCGCGCGAATGCGGCGTCCAAGATGCCGGTTATCCAAGTTGCCACTGCTGCGGCCGTGGCGGAAGAAGAAATAATCGAATCGGCGGTTGAACCTGAAACTGAACAAATTGCCGCCGAGACCGCAGTTATTGAAAACAAGTCCTCGCAATTTGACAAGATGTTAGGCACAACCAGTTCAAATGCCACTGACAAGGCCGCGGATGAACGCGCCGAGGCCATACGCCGCCAGCGCGCAGCACTGGATTCCGCAGCGGCAATGGGCAGCGCCGCACAAAAGATGGGGGCGGCTTTGGCCTCTAATAGCAATGCTTGCGATGCCGGCCTGCGTGATTGCATGAAACAGGCCTGTGGAAATGACTTTTCCAAATGCGCGGGCGATGGCGATACGATTTGGGGCGATAAACTGGACAGATGCAAACGCGATTTGAAATGCAGCGGCGAAGAATTCGATTTGTTTGCAAAAGAAATCAAGGCCGATCGCGATATGAACGCTAAAATGGCGTCCTATGCGGAAACATTGGATTGCGGCAACAGATATAACAGCTGCATTGTGGAAAAATGCGGTGCCAGTTTTGGCAAATGTCTGGGCAAGGTGGCGGGGGACAAGGCCGTTGCCGACTGCGCGACGGTTGCCAAGAATTGCCAGTCAATCGACAGCGGTCTGTCCAGCCGCGTTATGCAAGTTTTCGGAACTTTGCGCCAAGGTGCCGAAGTCCAGGCCAAGAAAGACGAAGAGCGCCTGTACGAACTGCGCAAATTGATGTCAGAGCAATGCAAAAGGCTGGGCGCCATGTTTGATGAACGCAGTTTGGATTGCGTGTTTACGGTCAACTTCTTTGCGAATAATACCGCGACTCCGTACGCTTCCAAAAAGGCGTACGCGGGCGATACATTCGACTGCACGCAAAATTGGTTCGGCATTGACATAACGACATTCAAGGAAAACGCATACCGTCTGACGCGCTCGCAAACGGCGGCGTCATCAGCGATGCTGGGCGCGGGACTCGGCACGGCGGCTGGCGCGATTTCATCCGGCGCGATTGGCCGCGCGATGGATACCGCCAAGGCGGAAAAGGCATTGGATAAGGCCGAGAAAGAACACGAGGAAAATTACGGTGACAATAAGAAAGAAGATAAAGGTAC
>JAIRLB010000037.1 GCA_031259745.1 Rickettsiales bacterium
AAACCACCGATTTTAATGTCGGTTTTTTTAATTTCAAAGATCCCAGAATTCCGCGACATTTCTTTCTCCTTGCTATGCCTAATCCAAAGGGTGGATTAATTCCTCTGCTAATAGGTATATCGTTATTGTTGAATAACAGGGCCGGTGCTGCTTCAGATACTACTGGCATCTTTACCATGACAGGTTCGAATAGTACAGGCAGCTATGAATGCTCTGCAAGTTGCCCTGCTGGGACATATTATGATGGTACGATACATACTGATATGATGGAAGATCTGCCATGCACTAACTGCCCTTCGGGCTCGACCAGTCCCGCGGGATCGGACGATGCATCCGATTGTATTGCCATCAATATTAGTCCCGATTCATGTAGTAGTTACGACAATACATCAACCACTTGGTCTGTTAGTGGCTGCACTGGCGGTAGTGGTGTAACAAATTTCGGGGGTGGAATAAAATGCAGTGACACGTCCGGAAGCTATGGTGAAATCGACAACCCTTCTGACACCACTGGAATATATTGCTGGTGTCAGATAACAAGTATTACTACCACCAGTGGTACCTCCACTGCGTCGGGTTCGTGGGTCTACCACGACGACTTCAGCTCCGCGGATGGTTGTGCGAACCTTTGCGCTTACGTCTGCGCGTACAGCGCCGGGACGGCTCCGACTTCCGGTCGGCGTTGTTTACGGGTCTCGGGAATTGATTGCCTGAAAAGGAATAAGGAGAAAGGGATAAGAAAGTGAACAGAGAATAATTTTATGGGCCGGCGTGGTTCCCACACCTGCAACCTACTACCTATTACCTAATTTTGCTCTTTTTAACTGTTCGTTGATTGATGTTGGAAGCTTTGATGATATAATGCGTCAGCAATTATATTTGATGAAATAGTGTGCTTGTTGGATCTTGAAAAGAATTAAATAAATCCCAGGCTGCCAAAAATCTGGTTTCGATTCTGGCGATCAGCGGTATTTGCGAAAAGCAGAATTATGATTTGACACAAGGAGTTTTGCAAATGCCGACGTTCGGACGCGGGCGTAAGCGTTGGTTTCCCTTTGTATAATGTGGCTGAAAACTTGAATTATCGCGGGCCCACTCGGATTGGGCGAATTTCAATAATTATTTATTGAAATTTATGATTTCTTATTCTAACATGATAATGCTATGAATAATTGCGCTTTGAATATTAAATTTTGCACGTTTGTAACGACAACCCCTTTTGGGGTCTAGGTTTCTATTGCGAATTTTTCGCGCTTTACAATAAATCGCAAATCAGCAATCATAAATTGGAAATAAAAAGGTTTTATTATGTCTTATCCTGTTGAAACGATTCGCCATTCTCTGGCGCATGTCATGGCGGCGGCCGTTCAGAAACTATTCCCGGATGTGAAATTCGCCGGCGGTCCGGCCATCGAAAACGGCTTTTATTACGACTTTGATGCCGAGCATAGGTTTTCGGAAAGCGACTTCCCCGCGATTGAAAAAGAAATGAAGGCGCTGATCAAATCAGACGGCCGATTCGTTCGCCGTGAAGTCTCGCTGTCCGAGGCCAAGGAAATATTCAAAAACCAACCTTACAAAATGGAATGGCTGAACCAATATGATGCCGCCGGCGATGCTTTGTCAGTCTATGAGTTCCGCGGCTTCGTGGACTTGTGCCGCGGACCGCATGTGGGGTCTTCCAAAGAGCTGCCGCGCGATTCGTTCAAGATTCGCAGCGTCGCGGGCGCGTACTGGAAGGGCGATTCGAAAAATAAAATGCTGCAGCGCATTTACGCGGATGCTTTCGCAACCGCCGCCGAATTAGGGGAGTTCCTGGAAATGCAGGCCCGGGCCGCAGCGCGCGACAATCGCAAGCTGGGGCGCGACATGGATTTGTTTCATTTCGAACCGGACTATGCGCCGGGTGCTGTCTTTTGGCATGACAAAGGATATAAAATTTATCGTCGCTTGATAGACTATGTCCGCATGCGGCAGGAAAAAGCGGGTTATCTGGAAATATCGACGCCATCGGTTATGGATCGCTCGCTGTGGGAAAAATCCGGCCATTGGGCAAAATATGGCGAGCATAATTATTCGGGCAAAACCCAAGATGGGAAAACTTTCTGCGTAAAGCCCATGTCTTGCCCCGGCGGAATGCTGGTATTCGGCCGCGGCCAAGTGTCATATAAAGACTTGCCGATATATGTCGCAGAATTTGGCAAAGTAAACCGTTATGAAGCTGCTGGCGGCCTGTCCGGTCTGATGCGTGTTCGCGAATTTACTCAGGACGACGCGCATATATTCTGCACCGAAGGCCAGCTGGAAGAAGAGGTCGTCAAGGTGTTGCGCTTTATCAAGGATATATATATAAAGTTCGGCTTTGATAATATCTCGATGAAGCTGGCGACGCGCAAAGAATCCGAATTCCGCATAGGCGACGATGCAATTTGGGACAAGGCCGAAGGCGCGCTGCAACGCGCGTTGGATAAAAACGGCATAGAGTATGAAATAGCCGAAGGAGACGCCGCGTTCTATGGGCCGAAGATTGACAACTATCTGAAAGATTCCATGGGGCGCGTGTGGCAGTGCGGAACTGTGCAGCTGGATATGAATCTGCCCCAGCGCTTTGATTTGTCCTATGCCGGCGAGGATGGCGAAAAGCATCGCCCGATTATGTTGCACCGCGCAATGCTGGGGTCGATAGAGCGCTTTATGGGAATACTGTTGGAATCGACAGGCGGCAATCTGCCGCTGTGGCTGTCGCCAGAGCCAGTAGCCGTCGCGCCGATTTCCGAGAAGTATAAAATTTATGCCGCGGAGGTTGTCGATATGTTAAAGCACGCGGGCATCTATGCGCGCGCCGATTTGCGCGATGAAAAGGTCAATTACAAAATCCGCGAGCTGTCTTTGGCCAAAACGCCCATTATCGCGGTGGTTGGCGAGAAAGAACAGGCTGACAAGACTGTGACGCTTCGTTATCTCGGCGGCGAAAAGCAAGAAACGGTTGCTCTGGATTCATTTGTCGATCAGATGCGACAGGCAATCAAAATGCCGGAATGATAAAATTTCTGGTTTGAAAGTAACAAAAAAAGGTAAATAGTCATGAAAAAATTATTTCTGCTTTTTGGTCTTTGCTCTTTGGTCGTTGCTTTGGCTGCATGCAGCAGGCAATGCGAGGTAGAGCCAATAGTTGAGCAAAATCATAAATTGATAGTGCCGCCAAATTTTGGCGCCCAGCCGAAAAATTAAATATAATGGCCTTGATGCGCGATCGTATGATTTCTGACAATCGATTTGGAAAAATCAGAAATCAAATTTATTGATATCTGCTTTATTATGTTTTTTTTTTGTGTTATAATCATACAAAAGAACAAATGGGGGACATTATGAATAATAATGGATTGGATGACGGCAGCTTGGATTTGCTAGACCTGGAAGATGACGCGGCTTTGGATACATTGCCAGAGGCCAGTCCTTTTGCATCGCCCCCAAGACCGAAAAGGCCCTGGTTGCTGATGGGCGTTGGATTGCTGGTCATTATATTGGCGACATATATCATCGTTCGCGCGATCGGATATGATTCGGGTTCTTCTGTGGAAATTGATTTGGACGTGCCAGAGGTTGTGACAGTTGATGCGGGATTATCGGATACTTTGATTGTGCCGCCGCAGCCCGCAGAAACCGTGCCCGCCGCGCCAGGCGTCCCGGTACGCGAAGTTGCGGATCGCAAGGATGTGACTTTTAATCCGAATAAGCCGATTGGCAAGCCGGCCGCATTGCCGGCGGCAAAGTCAGCCGCGCCCAGGCCAAAGCCGGCGGCATCGGCAGCCTGGTATGTGCAGTTTGGGTCATACAGCACGCGTGCTTTGGCCGAAGTTGCGCAAAAGAAGATTCAGTCAAGGCATTCGGGCCTGCTGGCCGGAAAACAATTTGTCATTTTGGCGGCCGTCCTGCCCAATGGAACAACAACATACAGATTGCGCATCGGTTTTGCGACATCCAGAGAGGCCAACGGGCTGTGCCAGAACGCAAAGTCGGACGGACTGGATTGCTATGTCGCAAGATGATTGAATGCTCATAAGGAGAAAATAAAATGAGAGCGGGCTTTTGGGAAATACTTTTAATAGTTGTTTTGGTTTTGATTCTGTTCGGGCATTCCAAGATTCCTGATTTGATGAAGAATTTAGCCAATGGCATAAATATCTTCAAGAAAGAGTTGAAAAGCAAGGATGGCGCCGCCGAAAAACCCGCCGCAAAGCAAGCTGTGAAAAAATCAGCGAACAGGGGTTCTTTAAAAAAAGCGCCAAAGCCGAAAGCGGCAAAGAAATAAAAAAACGCGGGTTTTTGCCCGCGTTTTTTTATAAACATGCCGCCATGTCCCGCATGTTTTATTTGCGTTTTTCGTGTTCTTCTCGTTCTTCCACCGTCATTGTCGCGGTCGGGTTGACCAGCATTCTGGGCAGTCCGATCTCTTCGCCAGAGATAACGCTGTAGCCGTACGTGCCGTTTTCCATTCTCTCCAACGCCGCGTCAACTTTTTTCAGCAGGTTGTTGTTGCGTTCGGACAGCTTCAAGTTCATTGCGATTTCCTGTTCGAAAGTAGAATTGTCGGAATCATCGCCGACACCGGCGGTTTCATTCTTTTCCGCCAGTTTCACGGCATTAAGAACAGAATCGGAATCTTGTATCAATTCTTCTTTCTGTGCCGTCAGCAATTGGTAAAAGTATGCCAATTGTTCGACAGACATGTATGATTCTGATTTTTTTGGAACATATTTTGGTTCTAATTTCAAAGTTTTGTAATTTTTAGTTGTCATCTTCTATCTCTTTTTAATTTCTAAAATCCATGATTCAAGGGTTTCCTGATCCATTACGCCCGTGCGCGCCTCTGCCAGTTCCCCGTCTTTGAATGCCAGTACGCTCGGAATGCTGCGTATTCCGTATTGTGTGGGGATACGGCGGTTTGTTTCATCAATTTCGAATTTCAAAAAGCTGACATCAGTAATTTTGTTCGATGTCGCTTCGAAAATAGGGCCGAACATTTGACATGGCCCGCACCATGATGCCCAAAAGTCCACCAAGGTGACCCCCCGGGCTGTTTTCTCGGAAAAGTTTGCATCATTTGCATGCGCCAAAGCCATTTTTTTTCTCCATTAGATTATTATCGACATATAAAAATTACTTTATTATAATGGTTGTAAAAATCAAGAGAAATCGGAAAAATGAACAAAACTATATACTTAGACGCCGCCGCCAGCAGTTTGAAACCGCAATCCGTGATAGATGCCCAGCGCGAATTTCTGACCGATCGTTACGCCAATGCCGGGCGGGGGGTCTGCGCGCGCGCAATGGCTGCGGATGACATGGTGGATCGGGCGCGCGGGCGCGTGGCGGAATTTGTAAACGCCCCAGGTTCGGACAATATTGTTTTCACATCAGGCACGACAGATGGAATGAATCGAATTGCCCGAATACTGGATTTATCAAGCGCGATAAAAGAATATTCCCGCATAATTGTTTCTGATTTGGATCACCATTCCGCGCGCCTTCCGTGGGAACAAATGGCCCGTTTAGGCAAATGCAGCATAGACAGGTGCGAATTGGATGAGAATTTGAATTTGGACTTTCGTGCCGGTAAGAAAGCCGATGTGCTTGTCATTACCGCAATGTCAAATGTTTTGGGCCGCCCCCAGGATGTCGCGGCGTTGATCAGAACTGCAAAAACAGCCAATCCGAACGTTATCGCGATTGTCGATGCCGCGCAGTATGCCGCGCATTTTCCAATAAATGTTCCCGAATGGGATTGTGATTTTTTATGTTTTTCCGCGCACAAGATCGGCGCCGATACGGGTCTGGGCCTTATGTATGTCAAAGAGCCGGATCGTTGGCAGGTTGACAAAATGGGCGGCGGCATGGCAAGCAAAGTAGAGGGCGGCGTTTGGGTTCTGGCAGATGGTTCTGCGCGCTATGAGGCGGGAACATTGCCGCTGACGCAAATCGCGGGGCTGGCCCCGGCGTTAGATTATCTGGAATCGCACAGACCGAATCAAGAATTGATAAAATGCCTGCATTCTGAGCTGTCAAAAATCTCTGGCATAAAAATTTTTACCGAACCGGGCGACGCGCTGCTTACATTTGTTGCAAAGGGTATGCATTGTATCGATTTCGGCAGTCTGGCCGGCGCGCATGGATTATGCCTGCGCGTGGGCAATATGTGCGCCTCTTGGATTCATGCGCGTTTGAAATGCGCGGGATCGATTCGCATATCAACCGGCCCGTGGAACACGATGGATGAAATGAATGAAGTTGCTGGAATAATAAAAAAGATAATGGAAGAAATATGAGTTTCGCCAAGGAAGACATCATCGCGGCATTGAAAACCGTCTATGACCCGGAAATCCCCGTCAATATTTGGGATCTGGGATTGGTTTACGATATAGATATCGCAGCCGGCCGGGTTGTCATAAGAATGACATTCACCAGCCCCACATGCCCGATGATGGAAGAATTGCTGGCGATGGTGAAATCCGCCGCCGGGTCTGCCGCCGGCGAAAGCGAAGTCATTGTAGAATTGGTCTGGGATCCGCCTTGGGATATATCCAGAATGTCCGAACAGGCCAGGATTGAATTGGATTTAACCGAACAAGGCTGGTAATACGTTTCCCCCGAGGGGTAAAAATGGAATACAAAGAAATTAAAAACATTTTGTTGGGAATCTCGGATCCGGTCGAAAAGCTTGAAATGGTGATGGATTTCGGCCGAGGATTGGCCGCTATGCCGGATTCGGCCGCATGTGCGGAGATTTCAGGATGCGCGTCGGTGGTCCGTATTTGCCGCCAAGACAATAACTTTTACGGGTGGGCGGATTCCGCGCTGGTTCGCGGCATAGTCGCGATCATCATCGCAATGATCGACGGCAAAACGCCGGCCCAAATCAAGGAAATGAATCTGCGCGCCGAATTTGCGGCGCTGCAAATAAATTTGGGCGCCGGGCGCCAGAACGGCGTGAATTCTATGATTCGTTTTTTAGAGAATTTATGATAAACTGACTGTCGGGCATGTTTGGGTGTGAAAATATGAATGAAGACGAGAGAATGTTTAATTTTGGATTGGGAATCGCCATGTCCGTACTGATGCTGACGGCGGCCTTGCAGGTGTGCTATCGCGTCCAGGACAAGACCCGCGCGCGCGTTCGCGCCGATATAGTAAAAACTCAGCAGGAGGTGGCCGTTGCTTCGGCGAATTTTGCATCTTATGTCAGACCGGAAATCTTGCGCAACACAGTGATCAGCGTCTATCCGAATGCCGAAGTGATTAGTTTTAACAAGTCGGTCGCCATAGACGAGCTGCCGGCCAGAGAATAATGTTTGAAATTGGAAAGGATGTTTTCAAAAACGGTTTCAAGACGGCGGGCGCCGATTCGGCCGCCCGCCGCCGCCTGCGCGTCATATATTCCCTGTTTGTGATTGCTTTCGCTGTTTTTGTCGTCAGAACGCTGTCCTTTGGAATCCAGGGAACGGATCGTGCGCGGCGCGGCAACGGCGCCGGGATATGGGCCGTGGCGCGCGCCGATATTGTCGACCGCAACGGGGACATACTGGCCAAGAATGTCATGTCGGGCCATATTGTTCTTCGTCCGGCCCAGGTTGCGGACAGGGATGCGGTCGCAGCATTGATTCACCAGGCGTTGCCGATGGAATACACTGTGTCCGATGCTTTGAGGCTGCTGGATTCGGGCCGCCGGTTTATCTATGTGAAAAAGCTTGCGTCCGATCGACAGCGCGAATTGATTGCCGCTGCGAAACTGCCGGGGCTGGATATAGAGAAAGTTCAGACTCGCAAATATCCAAAACGCCGCTTGTTCTCTCATATCGTCGGATTTGTCGGCGATGACGGGTATGGATTAGAGGGGGCGGAAAGAATCTATGACGGTTATCTGAGGGAAAACAAAGACCCGCTGCGTCTGTCTTTGGATTCGCGCATACAATCCGTGTTTTATGAACAATTGTCCGTCGCCATGCAGAAATATCAGGCAAAGGCCGCGATGGGCATGCTGATGAATTCGCGCACCGGCGAAATGGTCGCGATGGTGTCTTTGCCGGATTATGACCCTGAAAACAGGAATGCGGACCCTGCGGCGAATCGCATGTTCATGCCGCTGCGCGGGGTTTTTGAAATGGGATCCATATTTAAGATATTCAACACGGCGCTGGCGTACGAATACGGGATTGACAGGGAATTCTATATTGAAAAACCGTATAAGATTCTTGATAAGTTCGGACGCGCGGCCGCGGTTATCAGCGATATCCGCAGCTTTAAGCCGCCGCGCCCGCATTTGTCCGTCGCCGAGATAATGCTGCATTCGTCCAATCCGGGATCCGCCCAGATCGCGCTGGAATTGCCGGACGGCGCGCAGCGCGAATTCTTTGGTCGCGTGCACATGGACAAAGCGCTGGAATTGGAATTCGGCAGGACGGAAAAGCCGTTGACGCCGCAAAAATGGGGCCCGGTTGAAAAGGCGACAGTTGCGTTTGGTCATGGCATTTCTGTGACGCCTATTCATACGATGCTGGCGGTGAATGCAATGACGAACGGCGGCATATATATATATCCCACGTTGCAAAAGCGCGGTGTCGGCGCGGTGCGTGGCGAGCGCGTGGCCAGTCCAGAAATTTCCGAAACGCTGCGCGGAATAATGTTCCGTGTCGCCGAAGAAACCAGCGCGAAGCAGGCCCGCATCGCGGGGATTAATATCGGCGGCAAAACTGCGACCGCCGAGAAAATGATCAATGGCAAAATCGATCATAAAAAGAATTTGACGGCATTTGCGGGCGCTTTTCCGATAGAAGCGCCGCAGTACACAGTTCTTGTTGTCCTGGACGAGCCGCAGGGAATCAAGGAAACGTGGAATTTAAGAACCGCCGCATGGAATGCCGTGCCGACTACGGGGAAAATCCTGGACAGCATACTTCCATTGCTATTTGATTGATTTTTTTATGGACAAATCCTTGTAAAATCTATAAAATACCTCTTATAAGACACTGCTAATCCAAACCACCGATTTTAATGTCGGTTTTTTTAATTTCAAAGATCCCAGAATTCCGCGACATTTCTTTCTCCTTGCTATGCCTAATCCAAAGGGTGGATTAATTCCTCTGCTAATAGGTATA
>JAIRLB010000011.1 GCA_031259745.1 Rickettsiales bacterium
AATAAATTCACTGCGCAGCAGTACATAATTAAACAGAAAGTAATAATATAAAGTGCAAGCTACGCTTGCAACACTATTACCTGGGTCCCGGCTTTCGCCGGGATGACAAGTAAGAAAAAGACCAAAGAACAAAGATCAAAGAACAAAATAGGTAACAGGTATCAGGTATGGGAAACGCACCCAACACATAAAATTGTTCACTGTTCATTAACTTATTCCTTTTTCCTTATTACTTATTCCTTTCTTTGCTCTTTTTCCTTATTCTTTTTTTATTATTGACAAAATGTTCCGCGGCCTTGGCAATTGGAAATAACTCGTATAATTGGAAAGTATAAAATTCGTTTAGAATGCATATACTTAACAACAGGTGTTGCAACACTGTTGTTGATGGGCTTGACTTTTTGAGCATTTCGCACTATAATGACAGGGCAGGGACGGGATGTCTTCCGTTATATTGTCTCCAAAAGGATTTTTTATGCATGTAAATGAATTAAAGGCAAAATCGCCGAAAGAACTCTTGAAAATGGCCGAGGATATGGGTATCGAAAACCCGTCTCAGCTGAATGTGCAGCAGCTGCGTTTTGCCGTTCTGCGCGTTATCGCGGCCGATAAAAAGACAACGTTGATCGGCGACGGCGTGCTGGAACGCATGCAGGACGGATTTGGATTCCTGCGCGCGCCCGAAAGCAATTATCTGGCCGGGCCCGACGATTTGTATGTATCCCCGAATTTGATTAAAAAATACGGATTGAAAACCGGCGATTATGTCGAGGGTCAAATTCAGGCCCCGCAGAATGAATCCGAGCGTTATTTCGCATTGGAAACAATCGAGCGAGTCAACGGCGGCAACCCCGAGCAGCTGCGCCATCGCGTTTCTTTTGACGACATGACGCCGCTGTACCCTGATGAAAGATTAAAGATGGAGGTGGAAACGGATAAGGAAAAAGGCCGCAGCCTGTCCGCCCGCGTCATCGATTTGATTTCCCCGACCGGCAAAGGCCAGCGATCTTTGATTGTCGCGCCGCCGCGCACCGGCAAGACCGTCATGCTGCAAAACATCGCTCATTCTGTCGCGCAGAATTATCCGGAAGTAAAATTGATCGTGCTGCTGATTGACGAGCGCCCTGAAGAGGTCACGGATATGAAGCGCAGCGTCAAGGGAGAGGTTATATCCAGCACTTTTGACGAGCCCGCAGCCCGCCATATCCAGGTTGCCGAAATGGTTATCGAAAAAGCAAAACGTTTGGTAGAGGCCGGCCAGGATGTCGTTATCCTGCTGGATTCCATAACCCGCCTGGGGCGCGCGTATAACACCGTTGTGCCGTCAAGCGGCAAGGTTCTGACCGGCGGCGTGGACGCGTACGCTTTGCAGCGCCCGAAACGTTTCTTTGGCGCCGCGCGAAATATAGAGGGCGGCGGCAGCCTGACCATTATCGCGACAGCCCTGGTCGATACGGGTTCCAAAATGGACGAAGTTATCTTTGAAGAATTCAAGGGCACCGGAAACAGCGAAATCATCCTGGACCGCAAGCTGTCGGACAAACGCGTCTACCCCGCCATCGATATAACGAAATCCGGCACGCGCAAGGAGGACTTGCTGGTCAGCAAGGATGTCTTGTCCAAGATGTACGTGCTGCGCCGCATAATCAACCCGATGCAGACTTTGGAGGCGATGGAATTCCTGCTGGACAAGCTGCGCACGACAAAAACGAACGCGGATTTCTTTTCGGCAATGAACGGGTGATGTCGCGCCATGCGAATCGGGGCGTTGTTTTTATGAAATTAGTTTGATCAATTTTTTGATAATATCTGCTGATTGGGTGCCCCCGTTTGGCGCGTATTCCACAAATTCAAATCCATAGGCGTCTTGGAATTCCTTGATGAAATATTCGGCCGCGTCCAGGCTGATGCCGTCCGGGGCCGGAACCAGGACTTCTGTGAAAGTCTTTGGGTCGATCGCATCAAAGTCGAATGATACCGCAAAAGGCCTGCCGCCGATGCGCCCGCGAATTTCAGAAATGGCCGCATCCCATTGTTCCGTTGTCTGCAATTGCCCCGAGTTGCGCCAAAAGATATTGTTTTCTATGACAAAGCTAAACTCGGCTGGCTCGTAAGAGCGCGCGCCCAAAAAGAATAAATTTTCAGGTTTCAAAACAGGGTGTTTCTTTGGCAATGCCAGCCATCGCGAATCGCCCGCGCCCAGGGCGGCGCGGACGTTTGTCCCGTGCGGGGCGCCGGATGCCTCGGCCGCAGCGCTTTCGGGGGTGTGAATGTCAAAGTGCGCGTCGATGTAAATCAAACACAAATCCTGGTTCGGGATCTGGTCGGCCAGCGCGGCAAAATGACCAAAATTCACAGAATGGTCGCCGCCGATCATGATATGCTTTTCGGCCGGCGTGCCGTTGTAAATCTTGACCTGAATTTTGTAATTTTCGCCAAATCTGTCGCGCGCGCATTCCGTCGCGTCAAACGGATCCGCGGTGACGGTGATCCAGTTAGAATCAGGAAACATTTTTTTAATTTCTCTTGTGGCTAATGCCGGCCCGCCATCAATCGCGGTCGCCAGACATCCGCGCCCGTATTCAATGCCCATAAATTTAATCATTGTAAGATTCCAGGAAGCTTTCAGCCGCATTTTTCATTTTTTGCAGCGAGTTTTCATAAGCGGCGCAATCGCGCGCGATATCAGATCGGTATGCGTCGCGCATGTTGTTCGCCATATATTGACAACCGCGCAGATGCTGTGCGCAGTATTCGTGACCGGTCAGAAAAGCCTGTTGCCCGCGGACGCGGCTTTCGGTGTCGGTCCAATTTATATCCAGCGCGTTTTCCAGTTTAATCCAGGAATTGTCCCCCGTATGCGAGCCTATGATGTCATCCCAATAGGCATTCATTTCATCTTTGGACCAATTGTTTGTTCCGGTTAATTCCAAAATTTGCTTAACCAGGTTATCGATGGCCGGCTGATATTCGGCATCGATTTGCGCCAGACGTGAAGCGCAATAGCAACGGTTATATGCTGTATTTTCGCGCTGGCAGTATCCGTTCATGCAGGTTGTGTAATCCGCCAGACAGCGGTCGGCCGGCAATGATGCGTCGGTTGACAGCATTGTTGTATTGGCCGAGGCCTCAATCGCGCGATATGTATAGGAATTCTCGGCGCGGCCGCTGCGCGCGGTTGTGCTTTGGCCGGAATTGCGGCGCGATACCACGCGGCGCGTCTGGGCAGCGGATGATGACGCAGCGGGCGAAGATGTGGCGACAATGCCCGCGCGCGCGGCTGTTGCGCCGCCAATATTCGATGTGCTCGAACGGGCGGCGGTCGACGAAATTGTCCCGGTTGATGCTGACCGCGCCGCGGAGCGGGATACGACGCGCCTGCCGTCATTGTTGGATGTGCGCGTTAATGTTGATACCGAATTTGATGAAAATTCGGGCGTGGTCCCGGGATTCAAGTCCACGCGCATCTTGTTCGTCATGGCCGGATACATTGTCTGATAGGCCGTCGGGCTGATAAAGTCAGATGCGGCCGCGCGGGACGTGGCGGCCCCCGCCGCACCCGTGGCCATGGAAAACAAACAAAGTGAAAAAATTAGAAACCCAGCCATTTCTTATATTCTAATTACTTTGCGTAATTTAGACAAGTGGAAACTTAAAATTACCCTGCGATTGACATGGTATTGTTTTGAACCGGTAAAATGGTTTTATTAACGTTTCTATATGTGCCATTTGCACAAGTGCTTATCGTATTGCCGCTCTTTGTTGCAATATATTTACTTGCTGTTGTATTCAATGATTTCTTTTTTTAACTTCTTAACGTTATTGCTGCAAATACCGCCACGTACACGGGGGGCGATTTTCTGTATCCCCGCAATAAATTTTCCAGATTGTTCCTTTTCTTCCGTCAGCTTTTTCTGTTCTTCTTTTAGTTTATCGATTTCTTCAAGCAGTTTATTTTTTTCTTCTCTGACTTTATTGGCTTCCTTGATTAGTTTTTCATTTTCTTCTTTGGTTGCTTTGCCCTTGACTTTTTCAGCTTTATATTCGCCCATTCTAAAGCGCATAGATTCTGACATGTTTTTTGTCAATTCTTTACGATTCATTGCGGTAACCGTAATACCAAGTTTTCCGGCAAGCTTTCTTAATTCAGCTTCGTTTACCTTTTTCAGTTCTTCTAATCCGCCAAGTTCTTGGATCTTTTCATCAGCTTCTTTCATGTCTTTGGCGATTTGCGTTTTCAGCAGATCAAGAGCGTTGTTTTCTTGTTTTATTGAGTCGATGTCTTTTTTCAGCTGGTCTAATGATCTATTGCCTGATTTCTTGTAGAATTCTGTGTTTAGTTCGCTTAGTTCTTCAGACTTTTTATTATTTACGGACTTTTCCCTTTTATATTCTTCTACCAAAGGGAGAAGAGCCAGCATTTCTTGTTGTATTGTTGCCAACCGGTTATCAAGATCAGAATTACTATCTTTAAGTTTTGTGACTTTGGATTGTGCGTCGTTTAATGTTTGTTCGCCTGACCACAAATTCAAATAGTCTTTGTATATTTCTTTAAGATCGTTCGTTACTTTATCCAAGGTTGCTCTTTTATCACTTTCTTGTTGTTTTTGTGATGTGTATTCCGCCGCCAGTTCATTGGCTTTTATTTTTTCCTTAGTGATATCCGAGATTTTTTTATTATAATTTTTAACAGAAACTTTCAGATTTTTAACTTTTTCTTCTGCCTCTGTTAATTGGTTTGCTTCTGAATAAATGGACAAATCGAAATAAATTCTATCAAGATCTTTGTGAAGAGATGTATCTGTATGTTGTTGTTTCTGTAATTGTTCCTTTAAATCACTATATTCAGTGGCCAATTTCTTTGCAGTTTCAATCTCTGCTTTAATGCTTTTAATTGATTCGTTTGTTTCTGTAACTGATTCTTTTTCTTCGGCTACTTTTTCTTTTGCGAGGACCAACATTTTTGAAGCAGATTCGGTGTAAAAACTAAAGGTTTCAGCGTATATTTTTATAAGTTCTTTTCTTAGGTTTTCTTCAGAGAGTTTGCCATCGTGTTTCTGTTGTTTTAACCGTTTATATAATTCCGACTTTTCCCAAGCCTCTTTAATTTCGTTAATTAAATCATTTTCTTTTTCCATGATATATCCTTTTGATTCTTTTTGTCAATTATATCATAAGATAAGGCGCTTTCCAAATACTTTGATATGCCTTGGACGGCCGTAAAACGAGAAATTCTTGTAATTTTAATGTTTTTGAAACAATGTATTTAGGATTTGCATTTCAAAAAAAAGTTGTTACAATGCCTATTGTCATCGGGGCGTAGCTCAGTCTGGTAGAGTGCTTGGTTTGGGACCAAGATGTCGCGTGTTCGAATCATGTCGCCCCGACCATTAGATTTTGAAGTCGCATGTTTGTGCGGCTTTTTTCGTGTATCGCCCGCTATCCGCGGGCTTTGAACGACCCAGTGACTTTGGTATCGGAATTTATACGGACTTTGCGGGGCAAATATACGGCTTTCTATACAATGGCCTATTTGCCGGAGTCACTAGTCTCTAAAACAGGCGCAATCTTACCCTCATTCATGTCTAACTTATGACTCCGCATTCTGCAAATATTAGTGATATTAGTTGAATATACTTTACTTGATTACAGATATGTAAGAATATAAAATACACTAAACCAAATAACAAATATAAAATCTTGATAATTGGGTCTTTGGTATAAATAAAGCCGGTATTGCATCTGGAGATAAAATATGAATAAAATAGAACGATTACACGAATTGATTTCTGAGGGTGAACGACTTGTGAAAGACCCAATATCAAAGCGTAGATTGAGAACTTGTAATATTAGAACAGGAGAAACAACTTACAATACAACTTATCATTTAAAAGATAAAGACACTCATCAAACGTGGACAACAGAAGTTCATTTATTTTTGTCGCAATATAATATGCAAGATATTATGAATGCCAACGTTCAAGGAACAAATTTAGATGTAGCCAAAAGGCAGATTGCTATATTAAAAGGTCTTTTTAATAATTGGCAGAAGACCAAAGAAGAGAAGACTTATGATTCTTAACCTAGAGAGTATATAGTTGATTGTGACTTTCCGATTATAAGGCCATCAAGCATCGAAAAGAAAAAGCTTTTCTCAATTTGGAATGAATTGAAAAATGTTCTCTCAATAGAACGAGCACCATATTCTATAGCTGCTATGCTTCGTATCTTATTAGAGTTATCAACAGAGTATTATTTGACAAACAGCCCAGACTTAATAGGCAAAGATAAGCCAATAAAACAGAAAATTACATGCGTCCTCCGAAATCTTCATAATAAAAGTTTGATGAATAATACAGAGATGAAAGCACTGGAAGCGCATGTTGATAGTTATGTAAGTATGGCGCATAATTTTATTCATTCACCAAACTCTAAACCCACAAAAGATACTTTAGAGGCATTTTGGGCTAATTTTAAACAATATATAATTTTATGTTTACAGTCGTAATGCTTTAGGTACTATTGTGAATGATGCAACGATAGCAAAACGCCTATATTAGAATTAAAGTCATCGTGCTTGTTGGGCTTTTATCGTCAACTATTTATCCTGTTTGGCAAATAAGACGTACAAGACGGCGACTGGCTGGCAGACAATAATCCAAAATATTAACCAAAATTTATACGCGATGGCGAATTGCTGGATTTAAGTTTTTTAGAATTGGTAGATCTGGCAAATATTGTCGATCCGTATCAAAAGGGCAAGTTTATGTATACGGACGCGACTTGCTGAGCTTTGCCGGCTCTGTTTCGTGGAGTCTGGGCAATCTGTTCAAGTATCGGAAAAACTGGCGCGCTTTTATAGAATCAACAAAGCGCGGTTTTTATCGTCTGAAACTTTATGCCGATGAGTATAATCTAAAATATGAAAGAGCTTTGCGAAGTGTA
>JAIRLB010000043.1 GCA_031259745.1 Rickettsiales bacterium
AAATTTATTTGAAATACGACAATGGATGGTCTTTATCTGAATCAGGACCGTTTGCAGGTAGTATTAATATTTCCCTTCCTAGTAGAACAAATTATCAATTCTCAGGATATTACACCGCCAGAACCAGTGGAACTCAGATATTTGATGCTAGTGGGTTAATTAAAGAAAATAAAACAATTTTCAATAATAGTACAACTGATCAAATTCTTTATGCTCAATGGTCTCCTTGCTCTTCAATTGCTAATGCAGAAAGTTATGATATAAACTGTAATGTAAATAAATGCAATGCCGGATATTATTTGTCAAGCAACAGTTGCGTAGCATGCTCAACTCCCGGGAAATATTGCCCCGGTGGAAATCAGACATCAGAAACAGCATGTCCCGCTGGCTATTATTGCCCGGGAGCAACCGCACCATCCGGTTGTGATCCAGCAACTAGTTCTTATGATGGTAGATGCAAATGTCCCGTCGGCAAGACAAGTTTGATTGGTGAGCGATATGAAAACCGGGCAAATCATAATAATAATACTTTAAATAGCTGTAAAGAAAATTCTACTAGTACTAGTAATATAGCCTGTAAAGGCTGCTATATCAAGGGTGGCACTCCCGCAATTTGCGGCACAAATGGTGAACATTGCACGAAATTCTGCGATACTGTGGGATGTTTTTACCTGCCGGTAAATGTTTACTATTAATACATCGGTTTTAAGGAATAAGACCAAGTTCCCCTCCGGGGCGCGCGGAGCGGACGGGGTGGTCTTTCCCTATATTCCTTTATTTGGCGATGATAAAAATTCCCAGTCTGTTTGCCTGCTTTATAACCTCTGGCTTGTTCACGACAAAGCATGTCTTTGCATTCACGACAATGCCGCGCAGGTTCGCCGCTGCGACTGATTTGACAGTGTCGACGCCGATTGCCGGAATGTCGATTCTTAGATCCTGGCCCGGTTTTGTCATCTTGACAAAGACGCCGCTGCGTTTTTGCTTTTTGCGTCCCTTGCGAAATTCGATAACGCGTTCCAGCATGCGGTGGGTGCCTTCGGCTGCCTCTATCGCGATAACCTGTTTGTCCACGACGACAGAGGCGCCTATATCGGCCATGCCGATTATGTGGGAAACGTCGACTGCGCGATTAATATCTTTTCTGTCAGAAGCGGTTGGTTTTGCCTTGGTTTGAACGCTGGCTTTTTCAAATGTCAGTTCGGGCGCCAAATCCTGGGCAGCCATGACTTCGAATCCTTTTTTATTCAACGCTTTTGTAAGTGCTACGGCCATTGAATCATATCCTTTTTGATTTTTTGCAATGCTTATCAAAGCGCCCAAAGACCAGAAATCAGGCCAAATATCCGATAAATTCGGATGGCCGATTGCGCCGACAAAAGTCAGTTTTTTTATGCCGCGCTTTTTTATCTCGCGCGCGGCGATGCCGCCGCCGCCCAAGCGAACGACCAAATCCGGCCGCAGCCGCGGATCATAAAATCCGCGCAGCCCGATGACGTAAACATCCCAGCCGTTCCTGCGCAGCGCGTCCCGGGTAAAAAACGGCAGTTCCAGCGCGCCTGCAAATAATGCTATTTTTTTTGCCATGGCTTTAATGATAAGCTTAAAACAAGCTGGAATCAAGTTGGATTTTATGATAAAATTCAAAGTAATTAAGATTAGGTGACCTTGGGTATGAAAAAAATATCACTGTTAAGTTTTGCTGCCATTGCTGTATGCGCCAGTGCCGTTGCCGGTTACGATGACGAACGTTTCCGCGCCGAAGTTCTGGAAGGACTGGATATCGTGGCCGCAAAATCCACTGCGCATACCGTCGAAGACGATGCCCCAGGCGAATTGGGGGCGGATGTTTATCAAAAAGCCAATGTTATTCAAAATGACGGCATTGGAATATATGTTCCAAGCGACATGTATCTTCGCGGCGGCATTGGGTTGAATTTGCCTTTTGCGTCCGAAAAAGTCAAAATCAACGGCGCGGAATCGGAACTGTCCGGCAGCTGGGGCACGCAGTTGGGGCTGGGCTGGAATCTGTCTTCTTATGTTCGTGCGGAAATTGATTTCCAATCGGGCGAATTTGGTTTCTCGGGTTATGAAAATGCAAGCGCATCAGCTCATCAGCTGGGCGGCACATTGTACTTTGATTTGACGCGGCGGCAAGTCAAAATAGGCGATGTTACCAAACGCAGGACATTTGTTCCGTTTTTCGGATTGGGCGCTGGCCTGGGGGCTTATGAATTCAAAGGAACGGCAGGTGCTGGCGGAATGTTTGTCGCGCCGCGCGGAGTCCTGGGATTCAATATAATGCTGACGGATTTGTTGGGCATTGACGTCGCATATCAATATCGGATGTTTATAGGCCAGGGATTCGGTTGGAATGTCGGCAAAGGCGGCGTTCAAAACCTGAGCGATATTATGCTGACATTGCGGTTTAATTTCTAAACGACGGGATTTTTTAGATGAAAAATAAAATTTTGGTTTCATTATTATGTTTGTTGCCGTGCATTGCGAATGCCGCGATACCCTATCGTGTCGAACAAACAATAACGCCGGTAGAGATTGAGCCCGGCACGACAAACGATGACGAGGCTTTTGCCAGAGTCAGGCGTTTTTATGTCGGCGGCAGTTATGATTTTTCCATTTGGAATGATGTCGCGGGCGGGAATGTTCAGAGAATGGCGAATGGCAAGAATACCTCTTCTTTCGAGGCAATGATCGGCATCCGTCTTTACGACACTTTCCGCTTAGAGGCGAACTATATAAAAACAGAGGCGAAATGGAACATGCTGGTTCCGACCCCGGCGTCCGGTTCAGAATTTGCGCTGTCCGGCGATATCGTTATGACAAATGCGATATTTGATGCCAGAATCGACAGCATTTATCGCGCGTTTCGCAAACAGATGCTGGTTCCGTACGTTGGAATCGGCGGCGGTGTTTCCATGAATAATGCCACGGGGGCCGCGGTTGATAATAAGAATACGCCGGTCGCGGCGGTTATGGCGGGGCTCGGCATCGAATTCGGCGGCAGGCTCGCTTTGGATTTCGGATACAGATACCTTTACATGTTCAGCCCCAGGTTTGACGTTGCGGGGAATTTTGATCCCGCTGCGCATCAGTTCCGCGCCGGGGCGCGCGTGAATTTCTAATTATAAAAACATGAAAAAATGTCCTTTGTTTGGAAAATGCGGCGGTTGTAAATTTGATTTTGCATCCGCTGGCTATCGCGCGGCCAAGCTTTCGCTGCTGCAAGATTTGCCGATAACGGGCGATCCTGTCTGTATAGATGCGGGTCATCGGCGGCGCGGCGATTTTGCTTTTTGGGATGATAAATTTGGTTTTTATGAAGCCGGTTCGAAAAATATTATTCCCGTCAACCATTGTCCCGCGCTGTCCGATAAGATAAATGATATTTTGCCGTTTGTCGCGGCGATGCCGTGGACGGGTGCGGGCAGTGTTCTGATTACAGAGTGCGATAACGGGATCGATATATCGATAGTATCAAATGTTCCTTATTTCAACGCCGAACTAAAAAAGGCGGTCGATATCATCCAGGCCATTCGCATCGCGTGGAACGGCAGAATTTTGAAACAGACCGCCCAGCCGATTATAAAGTTTGGCGACCAGGAAATCGAATATCCGCCAAACGCATTCTTGCAGCCGAGCAGGGCGGGCGAAGACGCATTGCGCCGTTTGGTAAACGAAGCTGCGGCCGGCAGTGAAAAAGTTGCGGATTTGTTCTGCGGCCTGGGCAGTTTTACATTCGCATTGAATGCGGATGGATTTGATATCAACGGCGGCATTCGTCGCGACCTGTTCAAAAAGCCGCTGACCGTTCAAAATCTGAAGAAATACGATTGCGTCGTCATGGATCCGCCGCGTGCCGGAGCTGTGGTACAAGCCGGGGAATTGGCCAAAAGCGATGTTCGAAAAGTTGTATATGTATCGTGCAATCCGAGAACGTTTATGCGTGACAAAGCGATTCTGGAAAAAGGGGGATTTGAATTAACCTGCCTGACCCCCGTCGACCAATTCGTAGGCAGCGGTCATTGGGAGCTGGTAGGCGTGTTTAATAAATCCGTGAACCGAAAGTCATGAGCCGTTGGACGATATATGAGTCTGGTTCCGCAAGGTATAGCCAAAACGGAACAATTATGAATTGTGAACAGGGCGGGCAATATTTTCCGCTCTGACATGCTTTGTGCCGGCGCGATTCAGGTTCCTCTCCTGTGGTGAAGCGGATGATTTGCCTGATAACGAATTTCCGCAATGCTTTACAAAAAAACACCGGCATAGGCCGGTGTTTTTTTCGAATGCCCAAAATAAGGAAGGAAAGGAGAAAAAAGAATTGGGACATTCTAAACAATTAAAAAGGCCCAAAGTCCAGAGGAGAGAGAATGTAGGAGGGAGTCTGAATCTCTGGGCCCAACAGATGCTTGGCATCTGATCTTGGGACTTTCATCCCTTGACGAATCGAAATATAATACATAAAATACCATTTGTCAATGAAAGTTGTCAAAAAATATTTTTTTGTACATCGGTAAAAATTCTATTTAATATTTCTTACCTGAATTCAGGCAGTTATTTTATTGAGTCTTTGTTCGTCGATAATAGTTGAAATCAAATCATATTTCAATCATAATTAGAACATAATCTCGAATGCCAAAGGTTGACAAAAATATAGAAAGGGGTGGTGTATGACGCATGAGAATATATGGAGAGCTATCGAGAAATTTGCCCGTAACCACAAGATGTCTTGTTCCAGGCTGGCTAAGAACAGCGGGCTGGATCCAACCACATTTAATAAAAGCAAGAGATGGTCAAAAGAAGGACAGCCGCGCTGGCCTTCGACGCTAAGCATTGCGAAAATATTGTCTTTCACGGGGACTAATATAAAGGATTTTGCAAAACTGGTGCATACAACCGAAAAGAATTCAAAACATATGAAATCGACGAAATCGATAAATTCTATAGATGGTTGATCAGTGATAATGTGCAGTCCAATAAAGCCGCCGCGCTTGGCACTGCGTTTTTCTTTTGTCTCAACTGACAAGAAAGTATCTATTGCAGACTTGCAGGGGCGCGGTTCCCGCGCCCTTGGGCGGCGAAACGCCGCCCCTGCGGGGAAATCAAACAAATATAAAGA
>JAIRLB010000045.1 GCA_031259745.1 Rickettsiales bacterium
AAAATACCCGACAAAATACTGTCGCGGTGGGAGGCGAAACGCGCCGGCCCGTCCTGGCGCCGCATGGCCATCTGCATATTGAAGAACGACCAGCTGTGCAGATATCTTTCGTTCTCGCAGACAAAGCAGCAGCGGGAACGCGCGAAAATGCTGATTGCCAAATATGGCGGATTATAGCCAGGCTTTGACAATTGTGATTAACAATTTGCAAACCAAAGGACATTACATAGATGAAATCGGCCGAATTAAAAAAACAAAAATATGATTTTCTAAGCCCGGTTTATAATGTCCGCGCGATTTCGATAGAAAAGCTGCGCGCGAACGAGTACAACCCGAACAAGGTCGCGCCCCCGGAAATGGAATTGCTTTACGACAGCATCAGGCAGGACGGATACACGATGCCCATAGTCGTATATCATCACAAAAAGGACGACATGTACGAGATTGTCGACGGATTCCACCGCTATGCCGTCATGCTGCGGTATCATGATATTTACGAGCGCGAGCATGGGATGATGCCTTGCAGCATAATAGAAAAGCCGATCAGCGAAAGAATGGCGTCCACGATAAGGCATAACCGCGCGCGCGGCAGCCACAATGTAGATCTGATGAGCAATATTGTGGCGGAACTTTCGGAAATGGGCAAAAGCGACAAATGGATATCGACGCATTTGGGGATGTCGATGGACGAAATTCTGCGGTTAAAGCAAATCACGGGGCTGGCGGCATTGTTTCAGCACAAGGAATTCTCGCAAAGCTGGATTGCCGAGTAATTGCAAGGACAGAAATATTTGTCATCCGCGATATCCGAGCCCGCGCAAGGCCGGAGCGTCGCGGCAAAGGAAATGCCGGAAAATATCGTTTGATAATCGCAAGGATTGCCCGCTAAGGCAGAATTGCGAATTTTATTTTTTCAAACCGCTTTATATGATATCATTGGCGGCATAAGGATAAAGGCGCGGGGATGAAAAAAAGTTTGCTTTTGATATTGTCTTTGATGGCTGCGGGATGCGCGGGCGATTCCCGGCCGGCCATGGAAATGTACCAATGCGGCGATTATACCGTTTATTTGGATCCGTATGTCGAAAAAACGGATGATTTATCCGGCGGTCTGCTGGCGCGAGAGGGGGCGGAACCCGTAAAACTAAATTCTTCGAATATTGTGAAATGGCCGGTTATTGCGTATGGCGACGGCAAGACCGAAATATTGTCCAAATCGTTAAAAACGCCCGATAACAAAATTATTTTTCAGATTATGAGATACGAGAATTTGTCGGGAACAATCGATACAGAGGCGGTTTTCAGCGAACGGGGCATCTTCAAAAACGGCGCGCGATATATAAATTGTGCAAAACAGTGAACAGAGAACGAATAAGGAATAAGAACAATTAAAAATGAACAGGAACCAGGAGCGGGAAAAATAACATCGTTTGCCATTCACCGTTCACTATTAATTATGTTTGCGTATCGGCCGGCGACCGTGCCGCTGGCGAAGGCGAAATGCAAATTAAATCCGCCCAGATCCCCGGCAATGTCCAATACCTCGCCCGCAAAGAACAGACCGGGGCACAGCTTGGATTCCATCGTCTTGGATGATATGTTTTCGGTTGACACGCCGCCCGCGACAATTTCCGCGCTGCGCAGGTCGCGCCGCCTTAACGCGCCGCCCGGAATTGAAAACCTGTTTATCATCTGTGAGATTCTGGCAATTTCAGAGTCTTTGCAGTCCGCGATATTGGTTTTGGAATTCCCGCTGATCCACTTTGCGAATTTCATTGGCAGTTTTCCGGATAATATTGCCGCCAACGACTTTTTTCCATCTGTTTGCTTTGCGCGCGTCAGCCAATCGCGAGCATTTGTCCGGGGCAGGAAATCAATGTGAAAATCTTTGCTTAAATCAAACAGGGACGCGCGGTACGCAGCCGGCCCGCCGATTCCAAAGTGCGTGAACAGCAGTGAATCCGAAACGGTTTTTTTATCGGATTTAATTTCGACATTCAGCGATATGCCGGCCAGGCCCGGGTCGAACAAATCCGTCTTCATGGCGACCAAACCCGGCATTGGCGGCACGATTTTGTGTCCGAATTTTTTTGCAATGACGTAGCCGAAATCGGAAACGCCCAGAGCGGGATACGATATGCCGCCGGTTGCGATGATAACGGATTTTCCATAATAAGCGGCGTTTGCCGCAAAGACCGCGAATTCGTCGCCTGTCTTTTCAATGTCGGAAACTTTCGTGTTTGTTACAATATCGGCGCCGCCGGCGTCGCGTATCAGGGCGTCGGCTATATCCCGGCTGCCGGTCGCGCAAAAAAATCTGCCCGGCTCTTTTTCCGCCCAACGAAGATTGCGCGCGGTCATCCAATCCAAAATATCAGCGGGCTTTACGGCGGCAATAGCCGAGCGCGCAAAGTCTGGATTTTGACCGAAATATCTGTCGCGCGACACGGCTGTGTTTGTAAAGTTGCATCTTCCGCCGCCCGAAGCAAGGACTTTGCGCGCCGGTCTGCCGCCCATATCCAATATCAGTATTTTGCGGCCGTTGGACAAGGCGCCGCGCGCGGCGGAAAGTCCGGCCGCCCCGGCGCCGATTATAATAACGTCGTATTTTTTCATAAGTTTTATTTTATATGCGATAAATAATATGCCTTTTTGCTTTTCAAAAACTGTCAGCGATATTGTTGGCTTTTACAGAAATGACGAATTTGAGGAAAAGGAATAAGGACATTGTTCGCTGTTCATTATTTGCTCTTTTTGCTTATTCCTTATTCCTTGAATTTTACCAAGGCGTGAATCCTTCCTTGCACTGGCGGACGCATTTGCGTGTCGCGGGATTCCATTTCATGGTTCCCGTTTCGTCTTCATACCCGTTGACATCGCAAATCGGCACGCATTCATTGCCTTCCAGGTTGTACAATTCGCCTTGGTGCATGCATGCGGCGATTTCGCACCCGCGCACATAGCTGCTTGCCGCCAGATCGCCCAGAATGCTGAACTTGTTCTTGCACTGTCCGCAAGGCTTGGAAAGCTCGTTTGTTTCCGACGGTTCGAAGGTATATCCGGGGTTGCAGGATTCGACGACGCATTCGCCCCATTTGTTTTTGACAAAATCCCATTCTTTATATCCGGCGCCGTTTTCGATGACGCATTCCTGCTCGTCGACGACGCAGGCGTTGGAAGCCACATGATAACCCGCATCGCAAGTCTTGATTGTGCAGATTCCGAATGCTTTTTTGGCCGCATCCCATGTCTGAAAGGCCTCTGCCGCGTTCGGCGCGGAACATTCGGCGACGCTTCCCTCGCACTTTTTTCCATTCGGGTGGTATCCCGCGACGCAGGATTCGACTTCGCAATTTCCGCCGGCGCTGTATGACAGGGCGTTTGTCCTGTTGCATGGCCGGCATAGGCCGCCAATCATTTCGTATGTGTTTTTGCAGCTATGCTCCACACAGGCGCCGCCGATATTTTTTCCCGGGTTTCCCGTGTCGGAAGTGCAGGAATAGTCGCATTCGTCGGGATAGAATTCCGCCGCGTTTTTCGCGTGGTCGACGCCATAGCTCAACGCGACATCGGGGCATTGCTTATAGCAGTCCCGCTCGGTTGCCGCCCCGGCGCCCGCCAAAGACCAGCTGCCGTCCCCGACGCTTGTGCAGACTATGCGGTCGCTGTCGCCGGGACAGTAATATCCGGCCGTGCAAGTCGCGCAGCTGCCCGCGCCGGCCGCAGAATACGTTCCGGCTTTGCACGCCAAGCAGGCTTCGGCGTCCGAACCGTAGTAATAATTATGGGCGGCTTTATATTTTCCCGCAAGACAGGCGGCCGGATCGTTGTCATTCTTCTTCGCAATGTATTTTCCGTCAGTCAATACTGTGCTTGGGATATAACAATCAGTAGAGCTGGCGGCGCCGCCGGCAGAAGTGTAATTGCTGCCCAGGCTGGAACAGCTGACCGCCGGCCCGCCGTTCGCGCCGCAGAAACTTCCCGCGGGGCATGGCTTGCATTCGCCCGCGCTGATGGCGCCGGTGTTGTCCGTCGTCACGCCCGCGCCGCACGCCACGCATGATTTCGGGGCGCCGCTGGCAATCGTGCCGCCGGCGCTCCATGTTCCGATCGGGCATTTCGCGCAAGCCGCGCCATCCCAAGTATAGCCTGCAGCGCATGTATTCCACACGGCGTACAGGTTGAAGTCCGTTTTTTCCAATCCGTCGATATCGTCGCCGTTTTGATAAATCGGCGCGCCGACGGCTGTTCTGGACCAGCCGCCGAAGACATATCCGACGCGCATAAAGCTGTTCAGTTCAAGGTCGTCGAATCTGCAGGTCATATCCACATAGCAGTTCTTGGTATAGCTTGCGCCGCCGCCGCCGATTATGCCGCCGTTCGGATAGAAAGTAATATCCAGCGGATTGCGGTCGCAGAACGGCATAGAGGTGTATCCGCTGTCATCATATGTTTCGCCGCCCAGGTTTTCGAAATACCCGACCGGGCATGACGGTATGTAGACGCAGAATTTCGGGTAATTTTCCGTGTAGTATCTGGCCGTTTTTATCGCGCCGACCGGCGGGGCGATGTGGACCGTTTCCTTGCAGGTTTGATAGCAATCTTCGATACTATCATGATCGCCGGCCGCGGATTTTCCGGTAATGCGATAAATGCGCTCATCTTCGTTGTTTTTCGTTACCGTTGGGCATGTTTCCGGGGAAGAGAATGCGCCATAGGTCAGGCTGTGCGCCCCTATGTACTTGTCATCGGTTGTCAAGACTTGGCATTTTGCCGTCGCGTTTGGGACATAATAGCCGGGCATGCATTGCGTCACGCATTGCGCGGGCGCGTATAATCCCGCGGCGCCGTAATCATAGGTGTCGGGGCAATTCTGCAGATTTCCCAAGGAACCGTAATCGATGGTCGCGGCGGGGCAGTATTTTCCCGCCGGACAAGTCCCGCATGATTCGTATGCCGTGGCGACATATGTTCCGCCGCCGCAGTTTATTTTGCAATCTTGGACTTCATCATGCTCGGACGCCATGGTTTTGTTCCGTATACGATAGCCTTTGTTCGTATCGCACAAAGCCGGCGCGGATGTTTCGCCGTAATAAACGTAGTTGTCGATAATATACATGTCGTCCGTCGTCAGCGTCGAGCACGCGCTGGCGTTAGCCTGCGCTACATGCGTTCCGGCCGGGCAAAATATATAACAGTCTGCCTGTTCATCGCGGCCGCGGTCCGAATAGGAGTATCCGGTCGGGCATGCATTTGGCGCGGTCGTCGTTGTCTGGGATATTCCGGTCCGCGCCGCCACCCAGAATCCGCTGTCGGCGAACGTGCATGACGTGTCGTTCGCGGTTTTCAAATAATAGCCGGCCTGGCATGAAATCTTGCAATCCGTGACATCGTCATGATCCGCGGCCGCCGTTCCAGAGGTCGTATAATTTGCCAGGCAGCCGGTGCAAGCCGCGGCGCCCGCATACGAATAGGTGTCGGCGGCGCACACCGCGCAAGTTTCAGCAGCAGAGTCATAATAATACTTATGCGCCGTTTTGTACGTGCCGGCAGGACAGCTGGTCGGCGTATTGCTGTTTTTTGTCGCGATGTACTTTCCTGCTGTCAAGATACTCTCCGGGATATAACAATCGCTGGCTGCGTCGGAACTTGTTGCCGAAGACGTGTAGTTGCCGCCCAAGGTTGTGCAGGCTATCCGATTGCTGTTTCCAGGACAATAATACCCTGCCGTGCAATCCGTGCAGATGGCGGCGCCCGTTTCGGAATATTTGCCGCTGGCGCAGGGAGTGCAGCTGCTGGTATTGCCGTAATTGACAGTATGATTGCCTTTGGATGTTCCCGCCGCGCAGTTTGTGGCGGACGAATTCTGCGCTGCCGCGATGTATTGTCCCGACAGGTTATTCGTATAACAAGCGGCCGCGCTGGTTGAATTCTTTGGCGAATTCGGATACATGCCGCCAGCCAAGGCCGAGCAACTGTTGCAAACAGCCGCGCTGCCGGTGGAATAAGTCCCCATCTCGCTGTCATTGCGCGCGCCCGTGCCGCCGTAATTGACCAGCGCGGCGGGGCAGGCGTATCCGGCCTCGCAATCTGTCTGGGTCGTGGCGTTTGCGGTTTTGATATATTTTCCGCCGATGGTTTGAATTTGGCAGTCTGATTGTTTTTCCAAAGCAGTTCCGCCGTCGTCATAATTAGTCGGACAAGCTGTCAGTCCGGTATTCGCGCCGGTCGAACGCGTCGCCGTGACGCCCAGACAGTAATTGCCAGCCGTGCATGTCGTGCAAGAGCGATCTTGCTCTGTATTACTGTATTTAAAGTAATTACCCTTGGCGCAAGTCAATGTCCAATTACACGTATCTGTTCCGCCGCCAGTTCCCGTATATGTCGCATTGGAAGGTTTCTTCGTGCAAGCGTCGCAGGAATACGATGTGCCGTAGTATTCGTTATGGGCCGCTTTGAATTGTCCGGTGCCGCAAGCCGTCAGTGACGTTCCGGACGCGCCTGCGCGGACATAGCCGGCGGCCACGGGCAAATAGCAGCTTTGCGAATCAATATCCTTATTCCCGCCGGCAGACGTATATCCGGCGCCAAAGTTCGCACAGGATGTCAAACCGGAATTTGCAGTGGTTGAAGTGTACTCTTCGACACCCAGACAATAATTTCCGGCCATGCAGGGCTCGCATTGTTTCTTTGAACCGTTCCAATAAGTTCCGGCCGCGCAGGAAATCTTGCAATCGTCAGAAGAATCATGATCGTTTTGGATTGTTGTGCTTGGGGTATAATATCCTGAAATACAGGTTTGGTATTGACTGAACGAATCCCAATATACATAATGCTGTGCGGTGTACCAATTGCCGGTCGGCGTTGAACATTGCTCTCCTTTATCGGCAACACGGGTACCTGCGGCACAAGTTATCTGACACTGCGTCGCAGCTGTCTTACCAGCTGTCGTATTAGCTGTGTAATTCGTAGGACAGTTGTTTTGCACACCATTGGCACAATACGTTGTACCCGTGCACTGTGTCTGATCGGTACAATTATTATCACTCGTACATCCAGTGGTGTAATAACCACCACTGACCGTGCTGCACGCACTGGCACCGACGGAACTGTACTTTGTACGGCCGGTACATGCAGCGCAACTGCTTTGACCCGTACTACTGTTATACGTTCCAGCAGCACATTGTGTGCACGTACTTGATGTCGACGCATTTGTCGCAGTGCTGTACGTCCCGGCTCCGCACGCGGTTCTATTGCTTCCGCCTGTGCAATAATGTCCTGCTCCGCACGCACTGCATGAAGCTTGTCCCGTAGTATCATTATACGTTCCCGCAGCGCACGGAGTGCAGCTTTGCGCATCTTGGCCATAATAATATGTACCTGCCGCCCTATACGTGCCGGCAGAACAGCTGGTCAGCTGATTGCTGTTTTTTGTCGCGATGTACTTTCCTGCTGTCAAGATACTCTCCGGGATGTAACAATCGCTGGCTGCGTCGGAACTTGTTGCTGATGTCGTATAATTGCTTCCAAGACTGGAACATGCCGTGCGTCCATGAATACTACTGTCTGGGGTAAATGTGCCGCCCGGACAATAATAGTTGGCTTCGCAGCTTGTGCAGCTAGTCGCGTTGGCAGTCAAATATGTTCCAGCAGAACAAGAGACGCTATCCGAAGCACAATTGCCGTTGCCGTCAGGGTGCGTGCCCGACCCACACCCGCAGGCTGCGGAACCCGAGGTTGAAAGACAGTTTTCGCAAGCGCTGCGGTCTGTATTTGGTTGTGTGCCGGCGGTACAAGACGAACACGCGGCTATCGTGCCAGCGCTGACATCGCGTCCGGTGCATGCGGTGCATGAACCTGTACCGGTCGAAGAATATCCATAGCCCGAGTTGCATTCTTTGACAGTATAATTGCAGTTTCCGGGACTGCTGGCGCTGCAACTCCCACCCTGGGGCTCGGTGCCGGTACTTGCTGCCGGGTTTGATGTATTGTATGTACATGTTTTAACACCGTCTGTCGGACATCCGCTTTCAGTGCAAGCCACACTGCATGATTTCGTGCAACTGGACTCACCGCCTGAGTTGCCAGTAGTTGAAGTGTATCCAGTAGAGCAGGTCTTGCATGAATTGCCAGCGACGGCCCCACCGGATAAATAATAACCTGCCGCACACGAAGTATATTTCTTATACGAGGGACATGAATACCCAGCCGCAAGCGCGCTGCCGACAAAAAATATTATAAATAAAGACGCCAGAATATGCAGAATTCGCAGACTTTTTCTCACAGGTTCCTCTCTTTTATGTCTTATATTAGAAAAAATAGCATATGTCATGCAAGGGAAAAATAAAAAGAGTTATGATTTTTGATATCCGATAGCCGATTGTTCTTTAAACCCGTTATCCCCGCGAAGGCAGAAATGACAGGAATAAGTTGGGCGCGGGAACCGCGCCCCTACAAGTCTGCTTCCTTATTAATTTGCAAAGATTTCCCTGGCGGCTGCGCATCAAAGTGCAGCCTGAATGCGAAGCGTCGATTATTAGTATTATTCAACGCATAAATTGCGTATATTATATTTGACTTTGCGTCAATTATAAGGCATAATCTACGCAAATAATGCGTGTATTGTCACGGCGCGCTGAACAAATTCAGTCAAAGGCGGTAAAAATGAAATATATTCATGAACATCTGGGATATCCAAAATTTACTTGGGATAAAGATTTAATTATCGATCTTATGACAAGCGTATCTGTTTTGCAGGGGCGCATATTGGGCAAAATGCAGCAATTTGGGTTCGGCGTCCAACAAGAAGCAATGCTGAACGCCATGACCGAGGAAATTACCAAATCAAGCGAAATAGAAGGAGAAGCGTTAAACAGCGAGCAAGTCCGATCTTCGTTGGCAAGGCGACTGAATATAAATCTAGAGAAAGAAACAACCCCGCCGCACCATGTTGAAGGTGTTGTCGATGTTCTGATGGACGCCGTCCGCAATTACAAGGATCCATTAACCGAAGATCGTCTGTTCGGATGGCATGGCGCGCTGTTTCCAACCGGACGAAGCGGATTATATAAAATTCGTGTGGCCGAGTTTAGGACTAATGAAATGCGGGTCGTTTCAAGCAATGGATTTCGCGACATGGTTCATTATGAGGCCCCAAAACCAAATGAAGTTCCCGGGCAAATGTTGGAATTCTTGCAGTGGCTGAATACGAATGGCAATGAAAATTCATTGCTGAAAGCGGCGCTGTCGCATCTGTGGTTTGTTATAATTCACCCATTTGACGACGGCAACGGGCGGCTTGCCCGAACCATTACGGAGATGATGCTTGCCCGCGCGGAAAATACAAATTTGCGGTTTTATTCCATGTCCGCGCAGATTCAGAAAGATAAAAAAGAGTATTACCGCATTCTGGAACGAACAACAACCGGCGGACTGGATATAACGCCGTGGCTGGAATGGTTTTTGGAAACGCTTGGCCGCGCGATAACAGGCAGCGAAGAAATTATCGGAAAAGTTTTGAAGAAAGCGGCATTCTGGCAAAAAAACGCGGCGCAAATATCTAACAAAATTCAGCGGGAAATAATAAACCGCCTGTTTGACGGGTTTATCGGCAATATGACATCCGGAAAAGTCGGAAAGATTTTTAAGATTTCCCATGATACGGCAGTGCGTTTGCTGAAAGACCTGGCATCAAAGGGTTTGTTGGAAATTCAGGGCGCCGGCCGCAACACTCACTATGTCCTGAAAGACTGATTTGTAAAAATCTGCCATGGCGGAATAAGCATTATATGGAAACATGACGTATTCGGCCCCGAAACGCTATTCTGTTTCGAGCCGGCATCCGGGTGAAAAATAGATATTTTTTGCACAGGCAAAATCCGCAGAAACCCGCGGATGACAAATGGCGGGCAAACGACGGATGGGTTGGAATACTTGACGACATTATTATCATTGCCGACACTTTAAGTCAAGATGATTGGAATTTAATAAATGATGCTAAATAACTGCTATACTTTTTAAGTAAAACTTGTGCTAAGTTTTGTGTAAATTAGTCTTAAAATAGTTTTCTAATTTACTGCTTGACAAAACAACATAAATATATTAAATTAACAGGTGATTAATCGCTGCTGTAATTGGCAGTAGCTCCCGCCGAGCACTGGGCTCGGCATCTTTTTTGGATAAGGATTTAGTATGAATAAAAGAAGAGTTGCTGTTTATATTGATGGATTTAATCTATTTCACAGCGCTCTGCAAAAAAACTTTTCAACTACTCCTATTGCAAAGCAAAGATGGCCGGAATTAAGGTGGCTTGATTTGCGTAAACTGTCCCTAAATTTTATAAATCCCAAAACGGAAAACCTTCTAAATGTTTACTACTTTTCCGCACCTATTGCTTGGAAGCCAGCTAAGGCTAATAAGCATAAAGAATATATGAATGCCCTAAGAACTGTTGGCGTAGAGATAATTTTAGGACAATTTAAGGAAAAAGACAGAACTTGTCCGAATTGCAAGAAACCTTATAAGGCTCACGAAGAAAAAGAAACCGATATAAATATTGCCATATCCATACTTTCTGACGCCATTCAAGATAAATTTGATACCGCGTTAATTTTATCGGGTGACAGTGATTTGGCCCCGGTTATAACAAAGTTAAAAAAGTTATTTCCTACAAAAAAAGTAGGCATTATACTCCCGCCATATCAATATGGCGCCGAATTGGTAGACAAGGCGGATTATGCTAAGAAAATTCATAAAAGCAATCTCCGCAGATCTTTATTGCCTTCATCTATAAAATATTTAGGAATAGTTATCAACGCGCCAAATGGGTGGTTGCCGTCAAATATTGACCCATAAATCGCACATTATAGAAAGCACATATATTTCGGGTATTCTCCCATGCTTCTTTGATCGCCAGCTGAATTAGCATTATATGAATTGTTTGAAAACGGCGGGATTGAGCCGAAACAAAAGGTATTAAAGCCAGTGTTCGGGGGCATCCCGGCATTGCCGGCAAACGACAATCTAAAACTCCGTGCGGTGGCATAAATTTCTGCTTGACTTCCTGCTAAGGATGGGTTATATATATGAGTATAAATGGACTGGGGATTCTCGGTCGGCGGCCCGCGAAAGCAGACCGCTTCTTTTATTCCGACAATATCACCGGTGATTTCTCACAAAGCTTTCCGCTGATTATGTCCCACGCGCGGTTGGATTGCCCCGGATGCAGAAGGTGTATTCCACTATTATTTGAGGGAACGAGTCCTTAAATTCCTGATCGGGGGCGTTATAGTAAATATTCATCAATATATCACGACATTCTTCATATGTTCGTTTGCCGTAGGGTGGATCGTTGGTTGCGGTGCTTCTGAAAAGTTCCGCAATATCCTTTACCACCGATGCAATTTCATCCCAAGTCATGTCTAATTCCATCTGTTGCCGAGATCTGACTCGGCTTGTTTATCTGCTCGAAAATATACAGTATTAGTAACACAGAAATCAAGGTTTGATCTACATGAATTTGCCGATATTGCGATATTTCAAATCATTCCCTGTTTTGATAGGATAGGTTCCATGATATTGAAAATAAATTCCCTGTTATTTTACGGGAATTTTATTGGCTTTTGATGAAAATTTGTTAGAATTCCGGTGTGTTCAAATGGCATTTTGAGGCGTGAGTGTATCAAAAAACACAAATTTCCCTGTAAATACCCTGTTATTTGGTATTCTTGGGATAGGTATACTGCACCTTGTTACTCGTCGACCAATATCTGACATTCAAAACATTGGGGGGGGCGAGCCGTCAAAGTTCGGCTCGGAAAAAGACCGACTAAAGCTTCAATTCATGATGGGTGACGAGGAATGTAGGACTTTTACGGACAGTCAGGTGCCGATAGATCAATTCCGGCAGCTTAAAGACCATCTGCCGTTCGTCGCGGCGATCACAAAAATCAACAAATATTATACCTTGGCAGATAATGAGTCCGGGACAACGCCTTAAAATACCCTCATATTTGCTTTTATGTTTTTCCGAATATAGTCGGAAAAAATGTTTGATTTTATCTTTTTTCCGATTATAATATGGAAAAGGAGTAAAAATGGCATTGATAAACAGGTCAGAATACCTTGAGAAACTTAAAATCTTGCGAGATAAGCAGGACTTGGTAAAAGTGATAACCGGGGCCAGAAGGTGCGGGAAATCTGTTCTGCTGGAACTATTTCAAAATTATTTGAAAACAACAGGCATCGCCGATGCTCAGGTAATCTCCATAAATTTTGAAGATTTGATAAATGACGAATTGAGAGATTATAAAAAACTGCACCAGCATATAATGAAATTGATCCAATCCGACAAAATGACCTATGTGTTTCTCGATGAAGTACAGCTGGTAGAAAACTGGATAAAGGCGGTAAATTCTCTGAGGATAAAAAAAGGTGTTGATGTTTATGTCACAGGATCAAATGCCAATATGATGAGCGGCGATCTGAACAATGAATTCGGCGGCCGCTGGATGGAAATAAAAATGCTTCCGCTGTCGTTCAAAGAGTATGCTCAAGGAAATATCCGATCGGGCAAGCCTTTATCCGATGTATACGAGCGGTATATAACTGAAAGCGGATTTCCGCAAACCGTGGAGTTTGGCGGCGACCAGCGGATCATCGGCGATTATCTGCGCGACACCGTATTTCTGAATGCGATCCAGAGGGATATAATAGGCAAATATAAATTGCCGGATGCCACAAAATTAAATGATACGGCTCGTTTTGTATTTGATAACATGGGGCGTCCAACCTCTCTATTGTCAATAGAAAAGGGATTGGGGCAATCAGGGCGAAAAGTGGACGCCGATACCGTTGGGAATTATATTAAATGGCTGCAGGACTGTTTCATGCTGTACAAGTGCGAGCGGTATGACATAAAGGGTCGTCAGCTTTTATCAACCAATGCAAAATACTATGTGGTGGATTGCGGATTGCGGTATGCTCTGCTGGGGCATCGGGACACTGACATAGGGCGCACATTGGAAAATGTAGTGTATCTTGAGTTGCTTCGCAGGGGGTATAAAGTTTACGCTGGAAAAATAAACAAGAAAAAAGAGATAGACGGCGAGGAAGTTGCGCTAGAAGTTGATTTTGTTGCAGAAAAAGACGGTGAAAAAGAATACTATCAGGTTTCCCGCTCTATTATTGAAGAAAAAACCATGAAACGGGAATATGCTTCGCTTGAAGAAATCAAAGACGGGTACCCAAGATATTTGCTTACAATGGATGCGCGCGGCGGGGGGCAGGGAAGCATAAAACGGTTGAATGCGCTGGATTGGTTGCTGGGAACGGCAAACTAATTCAGATTCAGGCTTTAATAAATTATGCCGCCATGCGCAATTTTGTATTGTCATTGGCAATGGATGGCGGCATGGATCCGAATACGGCGAAATATTCTTTGATCTGCGGCCATAATGCGGTAGAATTAAAGAAATTGGCGAGCGCACAGGTTCTAGAATCATCATGTCTCGCCGCGGGTTCTTGAAAAATATTTTTAGAACCTTGGAGATTCGGGATGGAAAGCTTGGATTTTCGCTGCATCCCATATTCGCCAGCCTGAAAAAACTCGCAATCGTATCAAATGGTGGGCAAAACGGGGCGATTTTAGAACCGCGCCAAGTCGCCGATATGTGTGATATTGCCACTTTGCGGCATGAAATCAAGGAATATCTCGCCATATTCGGTGGCATTCCGGTATTGCCGGCAAACGACAATATCAAACTGCGCGTGGCGGCATAACCTAACTTATTGAATATGAAATGCTATAAAAAATGAATAAAACCGCAAGAATTTCTGGATAAACAACTTATACATATAGACGCCTCGTACTTTACATTTAAGTTTCTTGCTACTTTACATTTAGACACATTTCTACTTTACATTTGGACATGATCGTGCAATTATGTTTTCAATGAATCAAATGGCCGAAGAATATAAAAGGTGGCAAATCGAAAACACGCGAAAGGCGTTAAAAAACCGGCGCGTAGTGGCCGTGTCCGGCGCGCGTCAAACCGGCAAGACCACTTTGACGCGGCAGGTCGGCGGATATGCCGATGAATTTGCGTTTTTGATGCGGAAAACTGCAGAAATGCCAGATGGGGATGAAAAAAGTTCTAAAATCGCGTCTGGGCGCGGTTTTCTGAAAGCAGTTTTTAGAACCATGGAAATAAAGACGGAAACCTTGGATTTGCGCTGCATGCGCCATTTGAAGCGCCGCAGAAATTATCATCTGGTCCTATATGGTCGGCGAGACATGATGATTCTAGAACCTGTGCGCTCGCCAATTTCTTTAATTCTACCGCATTATGGCCGCAAATCAAGGAGTATTTCGCCGTATTCGGCATTACTCCGCCGTCCGTCGCCAACGACAATATAAAACTCCGTGCGGCGGCATAATTCTTGACTTGAATTCGCAATACTTTATAATCCGAAACAAAGGAATTTTTATGAAAAACAGCAATTATCTTATATTTGTTGATGAATCGGGTGATCAAAACCTAAAAGTTATTAATCCGAACGGTTATCCCGTTTTCGTCTTAGCTTTTATGATTATTCATAAAGATGAGTATTGTAATAACCTTTTGCCAAAATTCGCAAAACTGAAATTAAAATATTTCCCTGACGTCAACACGGTATTTCATGAAAAAGATATTCGCAAAGCGGAAAAAGATTTTGTAATTTTAACAAAACGTGAAGTTCGCGAATCGTTTTTTGATGACTTGAATAATTTGATGTCAGAAATAGACTATAAAATTGTAGCGGTTGTCGTAGATAAAAACGAAACAGAACAATCCGATTTAAGCAATGATTTGTACGAAATAGCAGTCAAACACGGTTTGTCCGCTATAAGGGCGTTTCTGAAAAAAGAAAATGATTTTAACTATACTACGGCAACTTTTGAATCGCGGGCGTATTCTTTATATGAATATAGACAAGTTGATAAAAAATTGTACGATTATTTTACCAAAATGGCTGCACCGGAATTTGGAATTTCAATACAGGTCAAGTCATCTGGTGGTTTCGGATTGCAATTTGCGGATTTAGTTGCCAGGCCCATAGGCATGCATATTTTAAGACCCGACCAAAATAATCGCGCCTGGAATATATTAGAATCTAAAATTTGCGAAAACGGGCTGATTGTTTTGCCAAAAAAATAAGCGGCCGATTTCTCAGCCGCCGGATGGGTTCCCCATCCCATTTATATTTATATTATAGGTCTTTTGGTGGAAAAAGTCAAGTGCAAAAAGCCGGCCTTAGTTGATGACCATAAAACCCTTGTAGAACAGACTTTACGGGACAATTACGAGGAAATCAAGTGTTATTTCGAGACAAGACCATTTAGGATAATGGGTCAGCTCTGAATATTTTCAATAATAGCCTATAAAGGTCTTCTCGTCTATGGTTAAATCGCCATTCGCTTTCCTTAATGTGGATATAGTGCTTGTCATATCTAATCCCCTTGAACCGCGACAGTCTCAATCTCGTCCAAACCCAATAGCTCTCTATACGGTTCGTAGTCACGTTCAGGACCCCTTCCTTGCGTCCAAACTCGTACTCAGAATGATTGACGGTCTTATGTATAAAGCCTTCGTTCGCAAGACCTTTATACATAGGCGCAGCGTCGGTAAATATTGTCGTTCCGGGCTTGCATACAGTGCGGATTTCCGCAAAAATCTCTGCCTTGCTTACCCGCGTCAAGATCTTCGTATAGACATATTTTGAGGATATTATCCCAAGCACCGCAGTCTTGCTGTTATACCAAGAACGTCTCGCTTTGGATGCCCCAAAGTATGCCTCGTCTATCTGAACATTGGTCATGCCGTTCGGTTTCTCTTGTTCGGACAGTAACACTATCCTTGCCCGGATTCTGTTATATACCGCATTTACCGTCTTGCGGTTCAATCCGGCCTTTACCGCCGCCTTTGACGCCTCGGTCCCAAGGACAAATTCCCGCAAAACGAATCGTAATCTCCGTTCCGATAAGTGAGACCTGTTTTTATATTTGTTTTTCATAAGAAAACCGCTCCTTTCAGAGCGATTTTACCCATCTAAACTGGTCTTGTGGAAAATTGCAGCAATTTTCCACAAGACCAAACCCGCTGCTACATTGCCTTCAAAGGCTCTTTTACCTCCCTTATATGGTCTTGACCCGTTATTTCGCAATCTATGGCACGCACATAGATTTGCTGACAAATGATAATGAATTCTAGAGAATAGTGACATGATTGAAATTAAATATTGCCAGTCTCTCTATCTTAATCTCATAAACTGCACAAGGCGCTCAGGGCGCATTTATCGATGCTGGATGTAAGAGCGGCAGAACTATAAGCCAATACGATCATAGTATTTATCTACATAAGTTGAAGCGCTGCCATTCGGCAATTTGTCAGGAGAAAATTGGCCAATAACCATTTTGATTACATCTTTGTGGAATGGTATATGGATTGTTTTAGCTGTTTCATTATTTATTCTTGTGGCCAAGGCTGCAGGATACAACGAGGGATTTGGTTTCAGTCTTTTATCAGTTATATCCAAATAAGCACAGATTATAGGTATT
>JAIRLB010000008.1 GCA_031259745.1 Rickettsiales bacterium
TATTCATGTCGGAATAAATCTGATGGATTCAATCAGCGAAAGAATCAAAAAAATATGTTTCGTTTTGTAAAGGATTGCGCCGATCGGGATTTTATCTTAAAGTGGCCGGAAAAAGCAGAGGCAACATTTGCAAAAGTCATGCATCCTATGACAAATTTTCAGAAACAAATCGGAATCAATGCCGACGACGCCACGATGGATATTTTTAGCACCAAATTGCCAGCGGGCCCCGGCCCGGCTGAGAAATCAAGATGAAAACGATTATCTTGCCCCCATAATGATATTTTATTCGTACGAAACATTCAACAATCACAATCCGATAAATTTATTAGTTGTTTTTTATCGGAATAACGCTATATACTGGTCGTTATCCAGACCGGTATGGTCGTGATAACTTCAATTAATATATAAAAAGAGCATGTATATGATAAAAAATATTTATGAAATGCTGCATAACGTTTGTTCCGCCAACGAAAGCCGCATTTTTTATGTCCGGCAGAGTGAAACTTATGCGGACCTGTTGCGCAAGGTGAAAAAGCGCGCGGTTATGTTGGTAAGAAAGTTCGGGATTGCCAAGGGCGACACTGTCGCTATTTTATCTGGCAACACCCCGGATTTCATTAACTCTTATTTTGCGATTATGTCACAGGGCGCCAAGGTTCTGATGCTGGATACCGGTCTGTCCAAGGATGAGCATCTGAACATGATGAAGCGCACCGATTGCAAGCTGGTGTTGGCGCAAAATCACCACTTTATCGATGGCGGTCCGACAATGTTCGATATCGAAACCGCCGATGACGAGCCTGAATCTGAATTCGTTGCGGCTGATGTGTCGCGCGATGATTTGGCGATGCTGTCGTTTACCTCTGGATCCACTGGAAATCCAAAAATCGTTGGTTTGACGCATAATAACCTCGTGTCTTTGGGCGATGGGGCTTTATTCTATAAGCCCGTTATTCAACCCGGGTATACTTTTTATGGATTTTTGCCGTTATACCATATCTATGGCGTGGTCATCAACATCATCGCGCCATTAGTTTTAGAGAGCCGCCTGCTGTTGCAGCCGATATTAAAACCGACGGAATTCCTGAAAGATTTCAAGCAATACAAACCAGAGGTCATTCCGGCCGTTCCGCGTATTTGGGAGGCTTTCTATAAAAAAATAATCGAAGGCGTCAAGGAAAAGAAAGCATACGCCGCGATGAGGATTATTATCGCCATGCGCGGTTTCCTGCGTGCGGTCAGGCTGGGACTCCTGGTGGATAAAGTGACAAAGCCTATACATGAAATCTTTGGCGGAAACGCCAAGGTGTTGATATCTGCTGGCGCAACGCTAAAATCAGGCATCCGCAAATTCTACGAACGCCTGGGTTTTGTGTTTGGCGACTGTTACGGTCTGACTGAAACGACGGGTCCGGCAAACTTTAATTTCGAGTTTCGCATGCCGGATGGTTCGATGCATTATGCAGGGCCACTGCCGGGAAACGAAATCAAGATTCATAATCCCGACCAATATGGCATTGGTGAAATTTGGGTTCGCGGCAACCTGGTTATGCCCGGTTATGTTAATAACGATGAAGCGAATTCGGCGGCGTTTGAAGACGGCTGGTTCAAGACAGGGGATTTGGGCACATTCGATAAGAAAAAGCGTCTGATTATCAAGGGGCGCCAAAAACAAGTTATTGTTTTGGAGAACGGCAAAAATGTATATCCGGACGAACTAGAAGACCTGTATTTGCAAAATGACGAGATTCTGTCTGTTGCCGTGTTCGAATACACAATCAAGGGTAAGGTTGTTCCATACGCTGTGTTTCAGGTAAAACCCGGAACATCATTGAGCAAGGTCAGTTTGCTGCTCAGAGCGTCAAACCTGACGATTGCGCCGTACAAGTGGGTAAGGCACTTTGCAATCACAGAAGATGAATTGCCCCAGACATCCGCGAAGAAGATCAAGCACTTTGAAGTAAGCGCCATGCTGGAACGCGGCGATTTCCCTGTTTGTGCGGGCTAGTCGGAGATTACCAAAAGGTAATATGGAAAAAGTAGTAAAGAAAAAGAGCAAAGAATAAGTTATGTTAAATTTAATAGTTTCGACAAAAAATTTTGCTCTTTGCTATTTGACATTTATATTTTATATGACTTCGGTTACGGCGCGCAACGAGCCATCGCGGGACAGCTGCACAACGCGCAGCTTGTTCTTCATCTCGGCAATCAATTCGCTGCGGTTATAAGCCGGCTGGGTATGCAAAATTCTGTCCGCGAACGCGGCATAGGCGGCTTCGGCGCTTTCCGCGTGAATGGTGGTATAGAAATGGTCATGACCCGTTCCCATCATTTCCCACAGAACGGATGCGTTGTCAGTAGAAATCTCGCCGCCGATAATGATATCCGGGGTCATACGCACGACCAAGTCCAGCAGGCGGGCGTAATTAAAATCATTCGTCTGTTCGGTGCGCGATAAAACAAAGTGAACGCGGTTGGCCTGGGGGACGCGGATTTCGCGCGCATCTTCGACAGTAATGACGCGGCTGTCTTTGTCGATAAGGGTCAGCATATGATTCAGGAAAGTTGTCTTGCCAGTGGAGGTCGCGCCAGATATCAAAATCGGGCTGCCGTCGTTAATGGCACCCATAAGGCGCTCGAACGGGTCGTCAGGTTTCGCATTTTGACGCGGCTTTACCTTTAAAAGCTTCTCGCCCTGTTTCAAATGATAGTTTTCAAAACTGGTTTCAACAACGCCGACGCCGCGAATGTTCAAGGCGACGCCGCCCGTTATGTCGCGATCATCGTATTGAACGTTCGGACCCGCGATCGCGCTGAAACGATGATTGCCCGGTAATGTGGCATAAACCACAGGCATTCCGTGAACCGGGTCGAACGGACGTTCGTAAATATTTGCAACGGTATGTATTAAATCGACAAGATATTGCTTGGTCAATCTTTCTGAATTATATGAAACCCAGGCAACACGCGCGCCATGCAGCCGCATCCAGACCTCGCCCTCGTGGTTTATGGCGATTTCTTCCACGAATGACGGCTTGTAGAATTCTTCCAGCGGTTTTAGTAAAGATTCCAGTACAACATTTGGCATTACAATAATAGTATCATAAATTCACGCTTGAATCAAAAGGCTTTATTTGATAGAATTTGTACAAAGAGAATTGAAAATGAAGAGATTTCTAGCAATTTGCCTGATACCGATGGCGCTGGCCGCTTGTTCTTCCGCCAAAGACGCGCCGTATAATGAAACTGACTTTGCGCAGGGCGGCGCTGACGCCCCCTTGTACAACGAAAGAACGCAAGGGTTTATGCAGGCCGACAACCAATACGCAAACATCGATACGTACAAGCCAAAGACCGCGGAAGAAAAGGAACATAATAAAAACCGATGGGATACCAGCCGCATGGAAACACGCTGGCAGGAGTACAAAGGAACGATGATCCGCGTTCAGATAATGCTGGGCAACACTGATATGCGGGAAATGCGACTGCGCATGATGCAGAATGCCGACGGCATGGATATAGACGGCGATGCGAGAACAATTATCGCCAAGGTCGCCGATTATGAAATGAAACGAGTTTGCGGCCGCAATGCGGACAGCATCGTGATTGTTTATGACAGACCTTCATTTGATGCTATGCGCCCGACGCCTTATTTCGACTATCGTATCGAAGCCGAAGGAGCAACCATGCGCGAATACGGTTTCCGTTGCGTTTACAGATAGACGAATAAAAAATGGAGAAGAAAATGAAAAAAATCATGTCGGTATTTGCGGTTATAGGCGCATTGTTCTTGGGCGGGTGCGATAATTCTGCAAAAAATGGCGATACTGTCGTCATTAATTTCGCCGGATTCTTGGACGGACATCAATTTGAAGGCGGCACAGCGGAATCTTTCGAATTGAAATTAGGCAGCGGTCAATTTGTACCCGGATTCGAAGATCAGCTGATTGGTGCCAAAAAAGGCGAAGAGCGCGAGGTAAAAATCAAATTTCCAGAAAAATACGTTCCGGGCCTGGCTGGCAAGGATGTGATTTTTAAAGTAAAGATTGTCGACATAAAGAAATAAAAACGGCGCAGGCTTTGCTGCGGCTTTATATAACCCTGATGTTTCTGCCAAGGTTGCAGCGAATAAGCCGCTGGAAGGATATATCTAGGGAGTAGGTTTTAGTTTTACAAATCAGAAATAACTTTTATCGTCCGAATCTTCCGTTTCTCGGAAATCCGACTGGTATTGTGCGGCCTTGGGACGCACGTTTGCCAACCCAAGGCTGCCAATCATCCAGCTTGGTAGTACCGCGTCCGTTTGTCCAACCGAACCCATCCGCGCCATCAAAGAACATCACATCAATCATATATGTGCGCTCTGCATTATATTTCTGCAAAATAACACCCTTGCCGCGTGTCATTTCCGGAATCTCTGCCGCGGGGAACACCAGCAGTTTGTCATTAGAACCTGAAAGCGCGACAAATTCGCCGGTTACTTCGATGCACAATGACGCGCGATTATTGTCGTCTGTATTCATGACCTGCTTGCCGGTCTTGGTCTGGGCCAAGCAATTTTCACCTGATACGACAAATCCGGTTCCGCGTTTTGCCACCAACAAATACCTGGCCGCCTGATTCAATACGAATGCGCGGACAATCGTTTCATCCGCCGCGATATCAGCCATCATCCGGACGGATTCACCAAATCCGCGCGCAGACGGCAAATCATTCGCAGACAATGTGAACATTTTGCCATGACTGCCGAACAGATTGATTTTATCCGTGCTGAGCGCATGAAAAGCGGTCATCAATTCGTCCCCTTCTTTGAACTTCAAATCCAAAGCGGACAAATCCAAGTGCCCCTTGGCTGCACGAATCCAACCCATTGCTGACAGGATTATTGTCAGCGGCTCTTTTTCAATAAAATCTTCCGCATTGACGAATATTTCTTCGGTTTGTTCCGCCCAAATCGTGCGGCGCCTGCCCAGGTCGGTCTTTTTATCATAACGCTTTTTAATATCCGCAAACCAAATTTTCAACTGATCGCGCTGTGCATCATCGCTGGCCAGCAGACCTTGGAGTTTTTCCTGTTCTTCGCGCAGGGTGGCATCTTCGCATCGGATTTCCATTTCTTCCAGCTTGCGCAAAGAACGCAGGCGGGTGTTCAGGATTGCCTCTACCTGGATCTCGGTCAGTTTGAATTCTTCACTCAAAACAGTCTTGGCATCATCCTCGTTGCGGATGATTTCTATAACACGGTCCAGATTCAGATAAACGACCAGCAGCCCGCCCAGAATTTCCAACCTGCGGGCAATATTGGACAATCTCCATTCCGTCCTGCGGCGCAAAACAATCCTTTGATGCGAAATGAATTCATTCAATACATCGCCAATTTTCATAACGCGCGGCACGCCGTTTGAATCAACAACGTTGAAGTTCATATTGAATCGGCTTTCCAAATCGGTCATCGCAAACAAATGCGCCATCAGTTTGTCCACTGGCACATTGCGGCTTTTCGGAATAATGATGATGCGCACATCGGTTGTCGATTCATCAATGATATCGTCGACCAGCGGCAGCTTTTTGGAATCAATCAGGTTTGCGATCTGCTCTACCAGCCTCGATTTGACAACGCCGTATGGAATTTCTGTGATGACGATCTGTTCAGCGCCGCGTTCCAACTTTTCCACAACCCACTTTGCGCGAATGCGGAAAGGCCCGCGGCCCGAGTCATAGTTTTTGACGATTGTGTCAAAGTCATCGATCAGCATTCCTCCTGTTGGGAAATCCGGCCCAACCAGCTTCTTCATAATCTGAGCAGTTGTCGCATCGGGCCTGTCAATGACAAGATTCAGCGTATCGCAAATCTCAGCCACATTATGAGTCGGTATGTTGGTCGCCATGCCCACGGCAATGCCCATGCCGCCATTCGCCAGCAAATTCGGAAAAGCGCCCGGCATGACAGTCGGTTCTTGCGAGGTACCGTCAAAGTTGGGCATCATATTGACGCTGTCTTCATCCAGGCCTTCCATAATCAGCATGGCGGCCTCGGTCATTTTGGATTCGGTATATCGATATGCGGCCTGCGGGTCGCCGTCAATATTGCCAAAGTTCCCCTGGCCGTTAATCAGCGGATATCTAACCGAGAAATCCTGGGCCAGGCGCACCAACGCATCATAAACAGATGAATCTCCGTGCGGATGATAACTGCCCAACACATCTCCAACAACCTTGGCGCACTTGCGAAAAGCGGCGCCTGGGATCAGCTTGTTGCGCAGCATGGAATACAGGATTCTGCGGTGCACAGGCTTTAACCCATCGCGGACATCAGGCAACGCGCGCGATACAATCGTGCTAACTGCGTATGACAAATACCGTTCCGACAAAGCGTCCGAAAACTGCTGACCGTCAATATTCTCGATTATTTCTTTTTGCATAAACTAGAAAATAGAATATATCAATAAAAATCGCAAGGCCTATTTTTTCATATTTTCATCCATAGGGTCATCAGTCGCACATTGTTTTTAATGCCGGCGGCCCCGCCAGCAGCGCCTTGATGCACAAAAAGCAAAATTATTTCAGATTTATAATTATCAGTCATCAAATTATAAATCAGCAACTAGAAATTATAAATCAAGAGTAAGATTTTACCGCAATAATAACATTTGGTCGATTATTGTTGAAAATATTCCCAATGTTGTTATAATCATCTAGCCGCTGGAATTCCGGTGGCAGGGAATAAGAACCTTTATAAGTACGCTATTAGTGTTGCAAAAACACACCTCCTGTTTGGCAGGTGGCCGCGAATATCCGAATAAGCGGGCTATTTTACTTGTATAGTTCTTATCCTCCTGCCGCCTTTTTATGCAACAAGGCGGTCTAATTTTGGGGGTATGTGATTATTTTCTCTCTCCAAGACAAAATATAATTTTGCCCCCAAAATTATTTCCATATGAATGAAAATATATAAAAACAAGCCTAAAAAAGACCCGTTTTACAGAATACAGGTTTTTTGGGTCATGCCTAGAAGTGAAAACAATTTTTATTATCTATGAAAAGTTAGATCTCTAATAAAACGGCAGATTTCTCATAAATAATAACAATTTTTATTGAAAAATTTTTGCTAAGAAAAGTATCAAAAAGTGCGACCTGTTTTGTATCGGATTTTTATTAATAAAAACAAACGATTATTGTAAGCTTTGTATTTCACTTCTAGGCATG
>JAIRLB010000050.1 GCA_031259745.1 Rickettsiales bacterium
TTTACCGTGCCGGACGGCCATTACTTTATGATGGGCGACAATCGTGATAACAGCAATGACAGCCGCGCGGATGTCGGATTTGTACCGCGCGACAACTTGCTGGGCAAGGTTTGGTTCACATGGTATTCGCATAATTATTATTCTCTGATGCCCGCTGTTTGGGATTGGGGCAGCAAAATGCGCTGGGACAGATTCGGCCTGGGGATAAATTAATATAATAATACAGATGAAAAAACTGAAATACAAATTCAAAGACAACGGCATTTTAGAATTGGCGTTGACCCAGAGCGGCGCCGACGCCGTCAATAATAACGAGCGTTTGGAATTTATCGGCGACCGCGTGCTGGGGCTGATGGTCGCGATATTGCTGTTTGAAATGTTCCCGAATGAATCCGAAGGAGAGCTGGCGCGTCGTCACGCCTCTTTGGTGTCCACGGAAACATTGGCCTGTGTCGCACTTGATTTCGGACTGGATAAAAAAGTCCGCCGCGGCCACATGACAGCGGGGCGGCTGCGGCATATCCTGGCTAATGCCATGGAGGCCGTTCTGGGCGCGATTTATCTGGATGGCGGGTTTGCGGCCGCGCAGGAATTTATTTCAGACGTCTGGCGTGATTTGGCGGCGGCCGCAGAGGTTGCGCCAAAAGACCCGAAAACTGCCTTGCAGGAATTCGTTCAAAAGGAAGACAGCGGTTCTTTGCCGATGTATGAATATTTGGAACCGACAGGCGCGTCGCACAGCCCGGTTTTTAATGTTTCCGTCACAGCCTTGGGCAAAACGGCCGCAGGGCAGGGCATTTCCAAAAAAGAGGCCAGCATTGCCGCCGCCGAGGCTTTGTTGAAAATTCTTGCAATTTAGCATTGATGCGTCTAGAATTCTCTTACAATATAAAGGATGTTTGATGTTTACAATAATATTGGTTTTGCTGGTAATCGTCGCTATTTTTATGATTGGCTTAATCCTGTTGCAAAAGTCCGAGGGCAGCGGCATGTCAGGCTCGTCCGCGGCCTCGATGTTCGGCGGTGTTTTAACGGGCGCTTCCGCCAGCAACTTTCTGACCAAGACGACCGCATGGCTTGCGACAATCTTTTTTGTTTTGTGCGCATTGCTGGCGATTGTTTCGTCCAAGACAAATGTCGAGACTCAACAAAGCGAACTGCGTCAGGAATTGATTCAGCAAGACGGCGCGCCGGTCAAAGCCGAGCCTGGAAATTAGTTCATAAAAAATGCCGCTATCGCGGCATTTTCTGAAAAAGCGTCGGATTATTTCTTATCATGGATTGGCTTGCGGTATTCTGTATACAGTTTGTCGATGCAGATATATGCGATCAATGCGGATGCGGCGGCGATTAAGCCCGGCAGCAGACCTTTTGAAAATACCGCAAACAGGACGATTGACGCAACCAGAACCAACGTGTATCCCCAATTCTTTTTCATGACGTCCACAATTTTTCCAATAATGTTCATTGTTATGCTCCTTTGTTCATTCGCTTTGCATTGTATCACAAAACAAGGCGTTTTCTAAGAGAGTTCGCTAGGAACGTTTTCAACTTTATCTGGTGACGGCTTTTTCACGCAAGTCCCCCCGAGGCAGCACGGGTATTTGAAATTGTTCGACATCGACGCCGCATTCCATCAGCGACAACATGCGGCACTCCAAGGCTGCTTTGACCTCTGGGTCTGCTTGTTGCTGGTTTTCTTCTTTTTTCGGACGAGTTGTTATGTCAGCAACGGCTTCTGCTTTTTCACCACGGGACGGAGCTTTTCTTTCTTTGTTTTTTTCTTTATCCTTTGGCGCGTCAAACAGAACCAATTCCGGACAATAATTCATGATTTTCATAACAAAGCATTCTTCTTGGGCGGCCGCAAGCTTTTTCGTGGACATATTTTTAACGATATTGTTTTTGGCCTGCTGGGTCAGAATTTGATTGGCCAGCGCCATACCGGAACATAAAATTAATACCGGAATGGCGCAAGATAATTTCTTCATGACCAATCCTTTTTTATTTTCGCACTATTGCATTATATCTTAATTCTGGCCGGAATTTATAATCCGAATTTGTATACGGCGGCCAGGCGATATTCAAAGTTTGTGATATGGCCGTCGATATCGAATTCCGGCCCTTTGTTTTTCACACCCCCATAGTCGGAGTATCGAACCCCCAGATCCAAATCAAATCGGTCGAATAAAGTAAATAATAATCCTGTCTTGAGCTGATATGAAAAATTCACTTTGTTGGCATCATGAGTTTTGCTTTCGGTGTATGTGGTTGTATTATTTTTTGTTGTAGTTATGGTTGTAGTTGTATAATATATTTCATTTAACGCAAAGGTCGGCCCGATTCCAACCCCAATATAAGGCCGCAGGAATCCAAAGATTATATAATCGTAACGAATGCCGGGCATGATGGATATGAACAGCATATTGTCACTTTCATCATTTCCATCTATTATTATATTGTTGATATATCCGCTCAGCTCTAGACTTAATCCGTCGGCTATCATGCGCCCCAATATGCCTGAGGCATTCCATCCGGAAAAATCAAAATTGCGTTCCGAAAGACCTCTTGTTTTCAATTTGACATTGTAGTGATTAAGACCAAATGAAAAATAACTTTTATATTCTTTTTTGACGGATTCCGGTTCGTTAGATTCCGTATTGACGGTATCCGCAAAAGCATATGCAGGCAATAGGGACAATAAGATTGCGCTGATAATTTTTCTCACTTTGTTTATCTTTTTTAATAGTTGGCGATGAATTGGCATATATTTACCCTATCCAAGGTTTTTTGTCCAGCATTAATAGGTTAATATTTTCATACTGTTATCATATTTACTTCGCTAGCTGCTGAATCAGTGGTTGGCTTATAACCAAAGGCGACTCAGGCCATGTATTAGTAGAATTTATACTTGCAAAGTGAAAGTATCACAGTTATAATGCGGCTCGCATTGGGGCATAGTTTAATGGTAGAACTCCGGACTCTGACTCCGTTGGTATTGGTTCGAATCCAGTTGCCCCAACCAACCTTTACTACTATCCAAATTTACCAGCATATCAAACGGTCTAGCCAGCGAATACCGTAGCTTTCTGTCTTTTAGTTCGCAGTTCGAAAGTAATAGATTTAAAATTGCCCGTTTTTGCTCTATTTCCGAACTTCTGAATAATTCCAATGCC